>JASGDX010000311.1:0-5568 GCA_047606985.1 Leucobacter sp.
CGCGCGTCGTCGAGGCGCTCGGCGACGCGGGCCGCGCGGGCGGGGTCGCCCACCACGAGCGCGCGGTCGGCGAGGTCGGCGACGCGGGCGCGCAGCAGCGGGAGCTCCGCGTCGGCGGGGAGTCGGACGGGTGCCATGGGCGGGCCTTTCGTTCGGGATCGGGTCGGTGCTGGCGGTGCTAGAGGGGCGGAGTTGCAGAAGATTATGGGATCTGCAGAAGATATGGGATTTAGGTCGGGATCCGCCATATGTATTGCAGATCCCATATCTATCGCAGGCGGCGGGAGCACCTGACGAGCCGACGGCACGGGCCGGCAGCCTGTCAGGAGGCGGAGGCGGCGCGCAGCCGTCTGCGGGCCGCGATGGCGCGCTCGCGGATCGCGGCGGCGTCGATGGTGAGGTGCTCGCCGTCGGCGTAGACGTGGCGGCCGCCGATGAACACGTGGCGCACGTCGGCGCCGGTCGCGGCGAAGCCGAGATGGGAGACGAGCGCGGCAGGCTCGGCGGCGAGATCGAGGGGGGTGGCGCTGGATCCCGTCACGTCGAGCGCGATCACGTCGGCGAGGCGCCCTTCCTCGAGCGCCCCGCTCTCGGGGAAGCCGATCGCCTCGGCGCCGCCCCGGGTGGCGATGTCGAGCACGTCGGAGGCGCGCACCGCCGCCGCGTCCAGTCGCGCGCCGCGGTGCAGGATGGCGGCGGTCTTGACCTCCTCGAACAGGTCGAGCGAGTTGTTGCTGGCCACGGAGTCGGTGCCGAGGGAGATGCGGATCCCCGCGTCCTGCCACTCGGGCAGCGGTGCGATGCCGCAGCCGAGCTTGAGGTTGGAGACGGGGTTGTGGCTCACGGCGGTGCCGGTGCTCGCGAAGCGCGCGATCTCGCCCTCCGTGAGGTGCACGCAGTGGGCCGCGAGCACGTCGGCGTCGAACAGGCCGAGCGCATCGAGGTGGTCGCCGGGCGTCGCACCGTACCGCTCGCGGATCTGCTCGACCTCCGCAGCCGACTCCGAGATGTGCGTGTGGATCGGGATCCCGCGCTCGCCGGCCCGGACGGCGATATCCCGCAGGAACTCGGGCGGGCAGGTGTACGGGGCGTGCGGGCCGTAGGCGACACGGATCTGCGGATCGCCCGCGTAGCGCTCGGCGAGGGCCTCGGTCTGCTCGACGACGTCGGCGCCGTTCCACGGGGAGACCCCGGGGAAGCCGACCGCGTCGGGCGCGAAGGACGCGAGCGCCACCATCGCCCGCATCCCCGCGCCGCGCACCAGCTCGATGAGCCGCGCGTCCCAGTGGTACATGTCGGCGAACGCGACGGTGCCGGTCTCGATCATCTCGACCATCGCGAGCTGCAGGCCGGTCGCCACGTCGTCGTGCGTGAGGTGCTGCTCGAGCGCCTGCACGGCGGCCAGCCATGGCATGAAGCCCTCGTCGTCGGAGACGCCGCGCAGCAGCGTCATCGCCGAGTGGGTGTGCCCGTTGACGAGGCCGGGCATCAGCACGTGCCCTGCGAGGTCGCGCACCTCGCGCTCCGGGTGCCCATCGGTATCGGGACGCGCGGATCCCGCGTACGCGATGCGACCGCCGGCGTCGAACGCGAGCTCCGCGTCGACCACCACCCCGTCGGGCGTCAGCATCGCATCGGCTCGCAGCACGGTCTCGGTCATCACGCCTCCCTGTTTCGTCCAGGCCACTGTATCTCCTGCCTCGTTTCTCGCTCCGGTCGACCGGCGGAGCAGCCCCGCCGATTGAGCCGGAGTCTCTCCGCCGATTGAGCCTGTCGAAATCAAGGATCTGCAAGCTTGGTCTCGATACTTCGACTCGCTTCGCTCGACCGACGGGATCGCTGCGTTCAACGGGCGAACCAGGCCCGGGCTCACCACCCGGGCGTCGCGAGCATCCCGCCGTCGACGGCCAGATCCTGACCCGTGATGAAGGAGGCCGCTGGCGAGGCGAGCAGCACGCAGGCGTTCCCGATGTCCTCCGCGGCGGCGAGGCGGCCGAGCGGCGCGTGCGCGAGCCAGCTCGCGACGCCCTCGGGCCAGGCCTCGGCGAGGCCGGGCCGATCCACGAGGCCGGGCGACACCGTGTTGACGCGGATCCCGAGCGGCCCCAGCTCGAGCGCGGCGGCACGGGCGTGCATCACGAGCCCGGCCTTCGCGACCGCGTAGTGCGCGTGCGCCGGCGCGGGGCGGCTCGCCTCGATCGAGGCGATGTGGGTGATCCAGCGGTTCGGCCGGGGATCGTGAGCAGCGGCGGATCCGGGCCCCTCGTCTCCCCCGCCCATCGCGGCCGCGGCCTCCCGCGACAACTCGAACACGGCGCCGAGGTTGGTGCCGAGCACCTCGTCCCACTCCTCGCGCGAGGTGTCGGCGAGCGGGGCGAGCGGCTGGACGCCCGCGTTGTTCACGAGCCCGTCGAGGCCGCCGAGCGCGCGCGCCGCCTCTTCGATCAGCAGCGCCGCAGCCCCCGGCTGCGCGAGATCCGCCCGCACCGCCACAGCCTCGGTGCCGTGCTCCCGCAGTTCCTCGACCAGCGCGAACGCAGCGTCCACGGAGGCCGCCGAGGCCCCGCGGTAGTGCACCGCCAACCGGGCGCCCGCGGCCGCGAAGCGCCGCGCGATCCCGCCGCCGATGCCGCCGGAGGCGCCGGTGACCAGCACCCGCTGCCCGTTCAGATCGGGCAGGTTCGCATCGCGCCGCGCCATCTCAGCCGCCCAACCGCCGCTGCCGCGTCGAGTAGTCGCGCAGCGCGCGCAGGAGGTCGACCTCGCGCAGGTCGGGGTAGAGCGCCTCGACGAAGTAGAACTCGGAGTGCGCCGACTGCCAGATCATGAAGTCGCTGAGCCGCTGCTCGCCCGAAGTGCGGATGACGAGGTCGGGGTCGGCCTGCCCGCGCGTCCACAGGTGCTCGCCGATGATCTCGGGCGTCAGCCGCTCGGCGAGCGTGTCGATCGTGCCGCCCGCGGCCTGGTGCTCGGCGATGACGCTGCGCATCGCGGCGGTGATCTCGCTGCGGCCGCCGTAGCCGACGGCGAGGTTGATGTGCAGTCCGTCGCGGTCGGCGGTCGCGGCCTCGGCTGCGGCGAGCGCGCCCGCGAGCTCGTCCGAGAGCCCCTCGCACGCGCCGACGTGCTTCACCCGCCAGCGCGGGTTCTCGGCGAGCTGCCCTGCGAGATCGCCGATGATGACGAAGAGGTCCTCGAGCTCCTGGCGATCCCGGGCGTTCAGGTTGTCGGCGGAGAGCAGGTAGAGCGTCACGGTGCCGACTCCGGCCTCCTCGCACCAGCCGAGGAACTCCGGCACCTTCTGGGCTCCGGCGCGGTGACCGAATGCGGCCCGCTCCTGCAGCCGCTGCTTGGCCCAGCGGCGGTTGCCGTCGACGATCACGGCGATGTGGGCCGGCACGCTGGCCGGATCGATCTCCCGGCGCAGCCGACGCTGGTAGAGCCGGTACAGCAGGCCGGCGCGCGGCGTCGAGGTCGGGGCGTTCACCCTCACGAGTGTATCGCCAGGCCCGGCTCCCGTTTCTCCGGCACGAAGGTTCGGGCTCGGGATCGTGGCTCGAGCGGCGGGGAAGATCGACGTGCTGGCAGTGAAAGAGCACAACCGTGCGGCTTCCGGCCCAGGCCCGTTCCTCGCCCGAGCGACGGTCCGGCTCAGGAGACGACCGCGCGATCCCGAATCGACTGGGGATCCTCCACATATATGCCGCCTCTGATCTGTGCCGAACATACACTCGGAGCATGACCCAGAACGGTGTCCCCGAAATCTCCAGCGCCGAGCACCCGTTCCCCGAGCCCGACAGCCTCTCTCTGCCGCTGCTCGCCGACGCGCTCGATCATCCTCACGATCAGGCCGGGGTCGACGGCGACTCGATAGCGCCTGGCGATCCGGGCGCGACCGGTGCGCCGGAGGCGCAAGCCGCACCGCGCGCAGCGGACGCTCCCGAGCCCAAGCCCCGCTGGCGCGGCTGGATTCACGCCGGCACCTTCCCGGTGGCGGTGGCGGCCGGCATCGTGCTGATCTGCCTCGCGCAGGGCTCCGTCGCGAAGTGGGCCGCGGCCGTCTTCACGGTGTCGAGCATGCTGCTCTTCGGCGTGTCGGCGCTGTACCACCGCTTCAACTGGAAGCCGTCGACGAAGCAGGTGTTCCGGCGCCTCGACCACGCCAACATCTTCCTGCTCATCGCGGGCACCTACACGCCGATCGCGCTGCTGGCGCTGCCGCCAGAGAAGGGCGTGCTGCTGCTGGTGCTCGTGTGGGCGGGCGCGCTGCTCGGGATCGGCTTCCGCGTCTTCTGGATCGGCGCCCCGCGCTGGCTCTACGTGCCGCTGTACGTGCTGCTGGGCTGGGCGGCCGTGATGTTCGTCGTCGACATCTACCACGCGAATGCGGTCGCGATGGTGCTCGTGATCGTGGGCGGTCTGCTCTACACCCTGGGCTCGGTGGTGTACGGGATCAAGCGCCCCAACCCCGTTCCCGGCGTCTTCGGCTTCCATGAGATCTTCCACGCGTTGACGGTGCTCGCGTTCCTGTGCCATTGGACGGCAGCGCTGCTGGTGGCGCTGGATCCAGTGTTCCTCAGGTAGCCCGGTTCCTCGCTCACAGCCGCTCTTCTCCCGCCGAGTTGTCCACAGTTCGGATTCCGGCTTGACAGCGCTCGGTGCGCCTCGGGTAACGTGCTTCGCATACCGGACCGCGGAACAGCGAGAAACGAGGCCTGCACGTGTCCCCCGAAGTCATCGGAACCATCGTCGCGGTGTTCAGCGCCGTCGCGACGATCTTCGCGGGGCAGTGGGCACTGCAGCATCGGCTCGAAGCTCGGCTGGACAGGCGTTTCGCCGAGGTGGACCGGCAGATCGGGCAGACAAACCTGCGGGTCGAGCAGGGGTTCGATCTGGTCGACCAGCGGTTCGAACAGGTCGCTCGTCAATTCGAACAGGTCGAGCAGCAGATCCGCGACGTCAAAGACGAGGTGCGCGAGGTGCGCGAGGACGTGCGCGGCGTGGTCGCGGATCTGACCGACGTGAAGGTCTCCATCGCGCGTCTCGAGGGGCCGCCCCCTCAACTGCTGCGGGTTCCCTAACGGAGCACAGGGCCGGACTCGGCTCGCGGCGAGTCAGGACAGGCCGAAGCGGGACGCCGTGGTCGCCGACCAGCGGTCGAGCAGCTCAGCCCCGTACCGCGCGAGATCGGGGCCGAGCTGACCGAACACCTCGGCGCTGATGAGACCCACGAGGCCGGTCCAGGCCTCGACCGCTGCCGCGGCGAGCGCGGGATCCACCGCCAAGCCCATCTCCGCCGCACCGGCCTCGAGTTCGGCGGCGAGCCCCTCCGAGACGACGGTGCGGGATCCCGCATTCTCGAAGCCTCCCGGAGCTCCGGCGGCGTCTCCCTCCGCGAGCAGCGCGAGGAAGGCGGCCATGACCCGCGTGCCCGGCGTGGTGGTCTGCTCGGCGGGTGCGGCGTAGCCCGGCACCGGAGAGCCGTAGGCGAGGGCCCAGCGCGACGGGTGCGCCACCGCCCACTCGCGCATGCCGCGCGCGAGCGACGCGAGCCGCGCAGCCGGCGGA
>JASGDX010000312.1:0-3429 GCA_047606985.1 Leucobacter sp.
CATCGCGGCCGCCGCGAGCGTCGAGGCGCTCACCGGAACCGACGCCGTCTTCGCCGACGATCTGCAGGCGCTGCGCCCGCACCCCGGCCAGGCCGCAGCAGCCGCCAACATGCGCAGCGTGCTCGACGGCTCGGGGCTGATCCAGCGCCCCAAGGAGGGCGAGTTCACGCGGGTGCAGGACGCCTACTCGCTGCGCTGCGCCCCTCAGGTGCACGGCGCCGCTCGCGACACCGCGGCCCACGCCGCGCGCGTGGCGGCGATCGAGCTGATGTCGACGGTCGACAACCCTGTCGTCACGCTCGACGGACGAGTGGAGTCGAACGGCAACTTCCACGGCGCCCCCGTCGCGTACGTGCTCGATTTCCTCGCGATCGCCGTCGCCGATCTGGCGTCGATCAGCGAGCGCCGCACCGACCGCTTCCTCGACGTGTCGCGCAACCACGGCCTGCCGCCGTTCCTCGCCGCCGACGCCGGCCTCGACTCCGGCCTCATGATCGCGCAGTACACGGCGGCCGGCATCGTCTCCGAGCTGAAGCGGCTGGCCGCTCCCGCCTCGGTCGACTCGATCCCGTCTTCGGCGATGCAGGAGGACCACGTCTCGATGGGCTGGCACGCGGGCCGCAAGCTGCGTCGGGCCGTCGACGGGCTGGCGCGGGTGCTCGGCATCGAGCTGCTCGCGTCGACGCGCGCGCTCGACTTCCGCGCGGCGGCGGGCGAGGGATCGCCGTCGCCGGCCACGGCCGCGGTGCACGGGCTGTTCCGCACGCGCATCTCGGAGCCCGACACCGACTCCTTCCTCTCGCCGAGCATCGCCGCCGCCCACGAGTTCGTCGCGAGTGGGGCCGTGCGAGCGGAGGTGGAGCGCGCCGTCGGCGCCCCGCTCGTCTGAGCCGGGGTCGTGCGAGCCGATCCCGCAGCCCGTGCGCACTCGTCCCCACCCGCACCCCTCTGCGGCCCTCCAGCTTCGGCACTCCAGGCTTCACCGCGACAGAATCGGGGACGCATATGGTCGGATCGGCAGTGCTGAGGCAACGATATGCGTCCCCGATTTGCGGTCTCGGCGAGATAGAGGAAGGTAGGCTGCGAGCGTGAGCGCACCGAAGGTCCCGGCGGCCGACCAGACGCTGCGGATCCTGAGCCTGCTGGCCGGATCCCGCGGTCCGATGGCGGCCAGCATGATCGCGAGCCGCCTCGAGCTCCCGCGCTCCACGGTGTATCAGCTGCTGGCCACGCTGCAGCAGCACGGCTTCGTGATGCACCTGCCCGAGGAGAAGCGGTACGGGCTCGGGATCGCCGCCGTCGAGCTGAGCTCCGCCTACGCGCGGCAGGAGCCGCTCGCGCGCATCGGCCGCCCGCTCATCACGGCCCTCGTCGATCGCGTGCGGCAGAGCTGCCACCTCGCCGTGCCCCACGGGCGCGACGTGCTCTACGTGATCGAGGAGCGCGCGCCGGGTTCGCCCCACCTCGTCACCGACGTCGACGTGCGGCTGCCCATGCACCTCACGGCGAGCGGCCGGGCCGTGCTCGCGGCGCTGCCGAAGGCGCAGGTGCGCGCGCTGTTTCCGGATCGCCAGGCCTTCGTGCACCGGCGCGCCGATGAGGCCGACGGCGCGGCGGTCGACCGCTACTCCCGCCTGCGCGCGGTGCTCGATGAGACCCGGGCGCGCGGTTTCGCGCTGGAGCGGGGCTCGGTGACGGCTGGGCTCGCCTCGATCGGGGTGCCCGTGCTCGACCACCGGGGCTGGCCTGTCGCGGCGATCGCGGTGACGTTCGCGGAGGAGGCCGTCGAGGAGGAGCGCCTGCCAGCGCTGGCCGACGAGGTGCGGCGCACGGCCGACGCGCTGTCCGCGCGCATCCACGGACGCGCCGCGCGCTGATCCCGCGTCCTCGGTAGGTCGCCGCCTTGCCCGCCGAGTCCCCACGTTCTCGCCGACTCCCCAGCGAAATCGCGTCATTTCGCTGGGGAGTCGGCGAGAACGTGGGGACTCGCGTGGAGGAACGGGGAGCCGGCTGCAACGGGGGAGTCGGCGAAAAGGTGGGGACTCGCGCGGAGAAAATAGGGAGCCGCTCCGCGCGAGGGCGTGAGAAGCTGGAGCGTGATGGAGATGAGTGAAGCGGCGCCGGGCGGTGCCGAGACGGAGGAGCCGGCGGCGATGTTCGCGGAAGAGTGGCGCGAGTGGCAGCGGGAGCGGTGGGAGCTCGTGTCCGCACCGCTCGGGCAGGCCGCGCTCGCGCTCACGTTCTGGCTGACGGACGAGCCGCGCGCGGTGCCCGGGCTGACGGGGCTGTGGCGGGCCGAAGGCGGCTCGATCGTCGGCACCGGGCTGGGGGAGGGCGAGTACCGGCGGCCCGATGGCGAGCCGGTGATCGGTGAGCCCGTGATCAGCGAGTCCGGGATCGGTGAGTCCGGGATCGGTGAGTCCGGGATCGGTGAGATCGCGACCAGCGAGGCCGGGGCCGGCGAGCCCGGGGCCGGCGAGGCAGTGATCGGCGAGCCCGGAACCGAGAGGACCGCGAGAGGGCCCGCGATCGGCGACGGGCCGCGCGCGAGCGCCGAGCTGCGGTCGGGCGAACGCGCGATCCGGCGCCTCGAGCGCGACGGGAAGATCGCGCTGCGCATCTTCGATCCGGCGGCGCCGGGGCGCACCGGGCTGCGCGGGATCGAGGCGTACCCGCCCGACCCGGCGTGGTGCCTCGGCGCCCGGTTCGATCCCGAGACCGCGGAGCGGGAGATCGAGCTCTTCGACGGGTACACGGCGCATCGGATCACCTCGGGATCGGTGGTGTTCGAGCTCGACGGCGTCGAGCGCCGCCTCACCGGCACCCTGGGCCCCGACGGCATCGCGGTGGTCTTCGGCGACGCCACCAACGGCGACGAGAGCTACGGGTTCCGGTTCGTCGCGGTGCCGCCGCCCGACGCCGACGGCGCCACGACGATCGACTTCAACCGGGCCTATCTGCCGCCCTGCTCGTTCAGCGACCAGTTCGTGTGCCCGCTGCCGACGCCCGAGAACCGACTGCCCGTGCCGATCCGGGCCGGCGAGCGGCTCGTGCGGCGCGCATCGGCGTCTCGGGATCATGTAGAATTGTGAGCTGTACTTCGGCGAGGGGCGCACGGCGCCCGTGATCGACGCGGGACGGACTGCCTCAGCGGGCCATCTTGCTGCGTTGCAACGCAAGTGCGAGACACCAATCCTGGCGGCACGGCCGCCCTCATTGGGCGAGAGCCCGCAAGGAGAGACATCATGAGCGAGACCAATACGCTGGCCGCCAGCGTTCGCGAGAGCTTCGGCAAGGGCGCTGCCCGCAAGCTGCGCGCCGCCGGCCGCACCCCGGCCGTCGTCTACGGCCACGGCACCGATCCCGTGCACGTGTCGGTCGAGACCCACCCGCTGGGCCTCATCGTGCGCCACGCCAACGCCATCATCG
>JASGDX010000313.1:0-3586 GCA_047606985.1 Leucobacter sp.
CGACCGTGTGGGTGGCGCTCGTCGCGGCCGGCGCGGCGCTCGCGCTCGCGCTCTGGGGGCGGCGCCTCGGACCCGAGGGGCGCGTGCCGCTCTACCTCACGGGCGCGGCGCTGATCGCCGCCGCCGCCTCGCTCACGCTCTTCGCGCGCGACTTCGTGTTCTCACTGCTCGGCAAGAGCGGCGACATGACGGGCCGCCTCGAGACCTGGCAGAAGGTGATCGGGCTGGCCGAGCAGCGGCCCTGGTTCGGCTGGGGCTGGGTGAGCTACTGGGCGCCGTGGGTCGAGCCGTTCAAGTCGCTCGACGTGAAGGCCGGCGTCGCGGTGATGAGCGCGCACAACGCCTGGCTCGACGTCTGGCTGCAGCTCGGCATCGTCGGCGTGCTCGCCTTCGCCCCGATCGTGGTGCTGACGATGTGGCGGGTGTGGTTCCGCGCCGTCGATCCGCCTCGCCGCGGCTACGGCCCGCCCCGCCCCTACGCCACCAGCGCGCTGTGGCCGTTCCTCGTGCTCGTGGCGCTGATCGTGCAGTCGCTCACCGAGAGCCGCCTGCTCATCGAGGGCAACTGGCTGCTGCTCATCCTCCTCGCCGTGAAGTCGCGGTTCGACTTCGCACTGCCGTCGCAGGACGCCGAGCCGCAGCGCCTGCCCTGGCGGCGCGTGCCCATTCCCCGCGACACCGGCGCGGTCCCGGTGCCCGATCCAGGCCGGAGAGACCGGTGACCGTGCCGATGACGACGGCCAGGCTGCAGCGCCTCCGCGACGACGCCAGGCTCGAGCGCGAGACCCTCATGGAGCATCGCGTGCGCGACGGCCAGGATCCCGCCGACGCCTTCGCCGAGGTGCCCGAGGTCGACGATCTCGTGGTGCGGGCGCTGCGCGACGAGCTGCTCGAGCACCGCGGGCAGCTCGCCGAGTTCGGCCTCGCGCGCCTCGCCGCGAGCTCGGGCGCGCCGGACGCGCGCGAGCACCGGCGCAACGCCGACCGCGTCGAGTTCGAGCTGCTGCGCCAGATCGCGGCGGAGGTGCCGCAGCTGACGGTGGCCGTGTGGCGCATGAGCCACGGGCTCGACATCGATGCGCCGGGCGCCGACCGGTAGGGGTCCGTCCGCACGATAACCTGGTGCGGTGAGCAGAGACGGCCGGGCCAGGAGGCGCCTCACGCGCACCCCGCCGCCGTGGGCGACGATCGCGGTGCTCGCCTTCACCGGGCTCTGCTCGTCGTTCATGTTCACGCTCGTGGTGCCGCTGCAGGCCGAGCTGCCCGAGCTGCTGCACGCATCGCGCGAGGACACCTCGTGGGTGGTGACCATCACGCTGCTCGTGGCGGCCGTCGCCACACCCATCTCGGGCCGGCTCGGCGACCTGTACGGCAAGCGGCGCGTGGTGCTGGCCCTGCTGGCGCTGCTCGTGCTGGGTTCGCTCATCGCGGCGCTGTCGTCCTCGATCGTCTGGCTGATCGTCGGGCGGGCGCTGCAGGGTGCGGTGACCGGCGTGATCCCGCTCGGGATCGCCATCATGCGCGACGCGCTGCCGCCCGACCGGCTGGGCACGGCCGTGGCGCTGATGAGCGCGACCATGGGCGTCGGCGGCGCGCTGGGCATGCCGGTGGCGGCGCAGCTGGCGCTGCACGCCGACTGGCACGCGCTGTTCTGGCTCGCGGCGGCGCTCGGGGCGATCGGGCTGCCGCTCGTGGCCGTCGCTGTGCCGGGCGACGTGATGCGCACCGCCGGGCGACTCGACCTGCTCGGAGCCGCAGGCCTGGCGCTCGGCCTCTCGGGCGTGCTGCTGTTCGTGTCGCGCGGCGCGGACTGGGGCTGGACGTCGCCCCTCGCGCTGACGAGCGGGATCGGCGGCCTCGTCGTGCTGCTGCTGTGGGGCTGGTACCAGCTGCGCGCATCGGACCCGCTGCTCGACCTGCGGGTCGCCGCCCGACCGGCGGTGCTCTTCACCAACATCGCAGGCATCGGCATGGGCTTCGCGCTCTTCGCCTCGAACGTCACCTTCCCGCAGCTGCTCGAGCTGCCGGTCGAATCGGGCGCCGGCTTCGGGCTCGACATGATGCAGGCCGCGCTCATCGTGATGCCGGCCGGGCTCGTGATGATGGTGATCTCGCCGCTCTCCGGATGGCTCGAGCGCACGCTCGGCCCGCGCCCGCTCTTCACGGTCGGCACCGCGGCGATCGTGCTCGCCTACGCGTTCGTGCTGCTCTGGTCGAGCGAGGTGTGGCACATCCTCGCCGCCAACATCATCATCGGCGTGGGCATCGGCTTCACCTTCGCCGCGATGCCCATGATCATCATGCGCTCGGTGCCCGTCCACGAGACCGGAGCGTCGAACGGCCTCAACGCCCTCTTCCGCTCCGTCGGCACCTCGAGCGCGTCGGCCGTGATGGGCGGCGTGCTCGCGGCGATGAGCACGGAGGTCGACGGGCACGCCGTGCCGACGCGTGCGGCCTTCGAGGTCTGCTTCTGGCTGGCCATCGCCGCCGGCGCGATCGCGCTGCTGCTGTCGCTGCTGATCCCGAAGCAGCCCGGTGCCGAGGTCCGGCCCTCGCTGCCCGGCTGATCCCGCACCGCGGCCGCGACCTGGGCGACGGGCGACGGGTCCCCGCCGCGCGCGATCCCGAATCGCACCGGATCCCGTCTACGATGAGGCCATGAACGGCGGTCGGGACCGGGACGGCATGATCCGCGTGGTCGGCGCGGCCACGAACAACCTGCGAGACGTGACGCTCGACGTGCCGAAGCACGCGCTCACGGTGTTCACGGGGGTGTCGGGATCGGGCAAGTCGTCGCTCGTGCTCGACACGATCGCCGCCGAGGCGCAGCGCCTCGTGAACGATTCGTACCCCTCCTTCGTGCGCAACCGGCTGCCGCAGCTCGCGGCGCCCGAGGTGCAGTCGATGAGCGGGCTCACCTTCACCGCGCTCATCGATCAGCGCCGCTTCACGGGCAACGCGCGATCCACCGTCGCCACCGCCTCCGACGTCGCGCCGCTGCTGCGCCTGGTGTTCTCGCGCGTCGGCGAGCCGAACGCCGGCTACTCCCCCGCCTATTCGTTCAACGATCCGAGCGGCATGTGCCCGCGCTGCGAGGGGCTCGGCGCCGTCGTCGACATCGACGTGGACGCGCTCATCGACCCCGAGAAGAGCATCGACGAGGGGCCGGTCAACTTCAGCCAGTTCAGACCGCAGGTCTACCGCTGGAAGCGCTTCGCCTACTGCGGGCTCTTCGACCGGAAGAAACCGCTGAAGGAGTACACCGACGAGGAGATGGACCTCTTCCTCTACGCCGATCAGCTGAAGCCGCACGATCCCGACCCCCGGTTCCCGAAGACCGCGCGCTTCGACGGCGTCGTCACCCGCATGCGCGACGTGTACGTGAAGAACCGGCCGGACAAGATCTCGGCTCAGGTGCGCGAGGAGCTGGATCGGCTCACCGCGCACCGGGTGTGCCCCGAGTGCGGGGGCGCCAGACTGAACGCGGCGGCCCGCGCGAGCCTGATCGACGGGCGATCCATCGTCGACTGGACCGCGATGTCGGTCGCGGAGCTGCGGCGCCTGCTCGAGGGCTTCTCGGACCCGC
>JASGDX010000314.1:0-2660 GCA_047606985.1 Leucobacter sp.
CCTCGCCCTGGTGGGCCTCGTGCGCCGCGCGCTGCCACGGCGCGTGCCGCCGATTCCCGTCGCGCCGGCGCAGGCGTCCGCGACAGCCACCGCCCTCGACGTCCCGACGCTGCTCGACCGGCTCCTCACCGCCGCCGTCACACACCGCGGCCCGCCGGCGCTGGCATAGCGGATGAGCGAGGCGAGGGCGAATCCGACGTTCGAGCTCGCAGGCCGGCACTGAAGCACGCGAAGCGTGCGACCGCCGGCGATGCCGATCCTGCGGTTGTCCCGCCGAATCGGTGTGCCAGGCGGAACGCGTGCCGGCTGGCACGACGGCCCGAGGCTCAGCCGACGCAGCGGAACGCGGACCGGATGGCACCACTGAGCGCGGGTCGAACGGCACAGCACGATGCCGGTACTCGACGGGTTCGATGACCGGCGCCGACCCCGGCCCGCACTTCCCTTCTGCAACCTCCCGTCCGCACATCCACGGCGCGCCCTCGACGGGCGCCCGTTCCCATGGCATCTCACACGTTCTTGCGCGCGGGCCACCCGCGCGCCGACCCGGCCAGGCCGGAGAAACCCGGAGACCCCGAATGTCTCATGCACGCAGCAATACGAACGCCCCCTCCACGCGTCCCGCGGGATCCCGCGGCGCCCGATCCCGCACATCATCGCCGGCCTCCACCGGCCGTCTGATCGCGGCCTCGGCGTTGCTCGCCGCCACCCCCGTGCTCGGCGTCGCGGCGCCCGCGCTCGCCCACGACCAGCTGGAGGGCACAACGGTCATCACCGATCAGGCCGACGGCTCCGTCGACGCTCTGCGCCTCACCTTCAGCGACAGCGTCCTCGAGTTGGGCACCGAGATCACCGTCACCGGTCCCGACGGTGCCGATGCCACCGACGGCGCCCCGCAGATCGACGGACCCGATGTCACGCAGCCCCTGGTCGACGACCTCATTCCCGGCGACTATCTCGGCGCCTGGCGCGTCGTCTCGAGCGACGGGCACCCCATCGACGGGGGCTTCTCCCTCACCATCCCCCAGGATCCGGCTCAGGAACCCGTCATCGAGCCCCGCGACCTCGAGAACACCGACGGCGATCTCGACGACGCGGCGACCGCACAGCCGGACTCCCAACCCGAAGAAGAAGGCCACGACCACGAGTCCGACGCTGACGCCGGCCGCGCGCCCGTCGGTGCCGTGATCGCGGTGGTGGTCGGCGGGGCCGCCGTCATCGCGGGCGGAATCGCCGCGGTCACCGTCGGCCAGCGCCGCCGCGCACGGGGCATGGCCGCGGACGCGCAGGGGGCGGCAGGCCGAACGGGCGCCGACGAGGGCGGTTCCGAGGAGCCGGGCTCGGAGGCCGGTCGATGAGCGCGGCGACGCGCAACCCCCGCCCCTCTTCTCGCACGCTCTTCGCTCCCGGTTCTTCCCCCGGCCCCGCCGGCAGGATCGGGGCGCCGCTCTTCGCGCGCGGCTGAGCGGGCGAGCTCACCAGCGCCGAGTCCCCACTTTTTCGCCGAGTCCCCACCGGAATGACGTTATTTCGGTAGGTACTCGGCGAAAAGGTGGGGAGCCGGCGGCAGGACGGGGAGCCAGCGGCGGCTGGTGGCGAGCCGGCGACAGGGCGGCACCGGGCAGCCCGACGCGTCCCGCGTTCAGCGCCCCTGGCGCTGCGCGAACGCCGTCTCGTAGATGAGCACGCTCGCCGCCGTGGCGAGGTTGAGCGACTCCGCGGCGCCGTAGATCGGGAGCTTCAGGGAGCGGTCGGCGAGCGCGCGATCCGCCTCGCTCAACCCGCGGGCCTCGTTGCCGAAGACCCACGCCACCGGCCTGGCCAGCGCGCCCTCCTCCCTGGCCTCGAGCAGGTCGGCGCCCCGCACGTCCGCCGCGAGCGCGGCAAGCCCGGCCTCGCGAGCCGCATCGACGGCCTCGCCGAGCGATCCCGCGACCACCACCGGCAGGTGGAACAGCGAGCCCGTCGTCGAGCGCACGACCTTCGGGTGGAAGGGATCGATGCTCTCCCCCGCGAAGATCACCGCGTCGGCGCCCGCCGCGTCGGCGGCGCGCAGCACCGCTCCGGCATTGCCGGGATCCCGCACCTCGTGCATGATCGCCACCAGCCGCGCGCCGGTCAGCACCCTGGCGAGATCCGACTCCCAGGTCCTCGCCACCGCGACGACGCCCTGCGGGTTGACCGTCTCGCTCATCGCCGCGATCACGTCTTCGGTGGCGCGCTCGACGCGCACACCGGCGTCGGAGGCGAGGCGATCCACCTCGTGCTGCCAAGGCTCATTCCCCAGCGAGGCGTACACCGTCTCGGCGAGATCGGCCCGGTGCGCCAGCAGCTCGCGCACGGCCTGCGGCCCCTCCACCAGGAAGCGGCCCTGCTCCCGGCGATCCTTCTTGCGGGCCAGCGCGGCCGCCCGCTTCACTCGGGCCGCCTTGGGATTGCTCAGGATCTCCTCGTGCACCCCACCACCCTACCCGCGCACCGCCCGCCACGCCTCGGCGCCCCCCGGAGCCTCCGCCGGTGCTGCGGCGCTCACCGTTGCTACGGCTGCATCGGCCCGATCCGATCCGTCGTACCGGTGAGCGCCGCAGCACCGGCGAACACCGCCCGCTCCGAAGAACCCCGGCGCATAGCAGCCCCGGCGCACAGCAGACCCGGCGCAC
>JASGDX010000315.1:0-6549 GCA_047606985.1 Leucobacter sp.
CGACATCGTCGTCGTGGCGAAGGGGCTCGCGAGCGGCTACATGCCCATCAGCGCCCTGCTGCTGAGCGACGACATCGCCGACACGGTCGAGGAGTTCCGCGGCGGCGGATCCTACGGCGGCCACGCAGCGGCGTGCGCGGCCGCGCTCGCGAACCTCGACATCATCGAGCGCGAGGGCCTGATCGAGAACGCGCGGGTGCGCGGCGCACAGTTCCTCCGCGAGCTCGAGGGGCTGCTCGACCTCGACATCGTCGGCGACGTGCACGGCATCGGGCTGATGCTGGGGGTGTCGCTCGTCACCGACCGCGAGACGAGGGAGCCGTACTCGGCGCTCGACGAGACGCTGACACTCGCGATCCGCCGCGACTACGGCGTGATCCTGCACCTCTTCGACGGCACGATCATCCTCATGCCGCCGCTCATCGTCACGGAGGAGGAGGTGACGCGGACCGTGCAGGCGATCCGCGGCGCCCTCGAGCGCGTGCAGCCCGACGGCTCGATCGCCCCGCTGCGGTGAGCGCGATGAGCACGATCGGTGCGGCTGCAGCGGGCGCATCCGCGCGCGGGCCGGCGGACCTCGTGATCAGGAACGCCGCGATCTACACGGGAGTCGATGCCGGGCACGGCAGCACCCCGCCTCTCGGCGGCGCCCGCGCCGAGGCCTTGGCCGCGCGCGACGGGCGCATCGTCGCGGTGGGCGCGGAGGCCGACGTTGCCGCGCTGATCGGCCCGGAGACCCGCATCGTCGACCTCGGAGGCGCCTTCGTGATGCCCGGGCTCGTCGACGCCCACGACCACTACCACCTCGAGGGGCAGGGTCGGCTGCACGAGGTGTCGGTGCCCGAGACCGCGACCGTCGGCGAGATCGTCGCGGCCGTCGCGGCCGAGACGGCGCGGCGCGCGCCCGGGGAGTGGATCGTCGTGGCGAGCTACGGCATGCAGCTCATCGGCGAGCTGTCGCGCGGCGACGCGCTGCGCCTGCTCGACGCGGTCTCGCCGGAGCACCCGGTGATGGTGCGCGAGGTGACGAGGCACAACCGCTGGGTCAACTCGGTGGCGCTGCAGGCCGCTGGCGTCGACTCGGGAACCGCTGATCCCGCTCACGGAGAGATCGTTCGGGATCCCGCGACCGGCGAGCCCACCGGGCTGCTCGTCGAGGGGGCCGGGATCGCGGTCGAGCATCTGTACGCCGCCGCCCGCCCGTTCGCCGAGGAGGACTTCGCCGACCGGGTGCGCTACGGCGTCGCCCGGCTGAACGAGTTCGGCGTGACCGCGCTGCAGGATGCGGGCTCGTCGGAGCAGGCGATACGCGGCGCCGCGCTGCTCGACGGGCGCGGCGAGCTGAACGCCTGGGTGGTGAGCTCGCTGACACTGCATGAGCAGATCTTCGGCTTCCAGCCGAGCGGCGAGGAGCTGCTGCCGCGGGCCGGCGAGTTCGCCACAGCGCACCACCGGGCGAGCTTCGTCAAGATCTTCCTCGACGGCATCCCGCCCACGCACACGGGCAGCTTCATCGACCCCTACGCCGATGGTGTCACGGTCGGCCCGCTGCTCGACCGCGATGCGCTCGTCGACGCCCTGCGGCTGGCGGCGCAGCACGGGCTCTCGGCCAAGATGCACTGCACCGGCGACGGCTCGGTGCGCGCCGCGCTCGACGCCGTCGAGCGGATCCGCGAGGAGGGCTTCGCCGACACGATCTACCACATCGCCCACGCCCAGTTCATCTCGGAGGCCGACGTGCCGCGCTTCGCGCAGCTCGGGGCGGTGGTCGAGATCTCGCCCTACATGTGGTTCCCCGGGCCGATCGAGGAGATGATCGACGGGCTCGTGCGCGAGGGGCTCGCACGGCGCATGCACCCGAATCGCGAACTGCTCGACGCCGGCGCGCTCGTCGCCGTGGGCTCCGACTGGCCGGCCGGTCCAGACGCGAACCCGTGGCACGCAGTGCACGGCCTCGTGAACCGCAGTGACCCCGAAGGGCTCGTGCCCGGAGTCGCCGCCCCCGACCAGGCCGTGACGCTCGCCGAGGCGCTGCGCATGGTGACGATCGACGGGGCGCGGGCGCTCGGGATCGCCGCCGACACGGGCTCGCTCGAACCCGGCAAGTCGGCCGACTTCGCCGTGCTCGACCGAGACCCGTTCGCGATCGATCCGGCGGAGCTGCACGCGGTGCGGGCGACGGCCACGTGGTTCGCGGGACGAGAGGTGTTCTCGGGCTGAGGCCGCCGCGCGTCGTCCGGCGCGGCTCGCCGGGCCGGAGGGATCGAGGGCCGGTGGGCCCGAGGATCCCGCTGCGCACAGGACGGCGGAGGCCGAACCGCGTATCGGCGGGGCGCACACTAACCCATCCCGTCGAGCTCTGCGATCAACCGGTCGCGCTGAGCGATCATGTCGCGACGGCGCTCCGAGACGAGCAGGGCGGGATCGCCGAGATGGATCTCGAGGTAGGCGAAGGCATCGCGGGTTCCGAGCGCCCGCAGCATCGGCTCTGCGCGCTGCGTCGGCGAGCCGGAGAGCCCCATGCTCTGCATCAGCGCCTGAACCGTGCGCGAGCGGTCGCCCTGCGCGGTGAACCACTCGTTGTTCCTGCCCGCGATCCAGCAGATCGCGGCAGCCGCGGTCTCGTCCTTCGAGCGTCGCCGGAAGATCGCGGGATCGCTCGCGGCGACCCTGGCCAGCACCCGGAGGGAGGCGGTGGTCATCTCGGGGTCGGCGAAGAAGCGGCCGGATGCCTCGGCCACGAGCTCGGCTGTACGGCGCACGCGGGGCAGGATGTCTGCGGCGATGCCCTGCTCCTGCAGCGGCTCGGGCGGAAGCGGTGCGGCGTCGAGCGTGTCGAGCGCGGAATCTCCGCCGGCGATGAGGGCGAGGCGGTGGAGCTCGATGCGCTGCAGCCCGCTCGCGGATCCGGGAGCGAAGGGGTCGAAGCCGGGGAAGGAGTCGTCGAACCACCCGTGCGCCGGGTGCGGCTCGCCGAGCTCGAGCAGGTACTCCCCCTCGTAGGCGTCGATCGCCTCGTGCACCTCGTCGATGAGCTCCTGCGGGATGCCGGATCGCTCGTTCGCGTACTGCACCACCGCGTGCAGCGCGGTCGGCATCGACTCCATGAAGTCGGCCGGGCCGAGCACCTTGCGCGGGTAGAGATCGCACAGCAGCCGCTCGACGAACATGCCGCCCCACCGCAGCGGATCGCCGGTGCCGTAGTGGACCTGGAAGTCGAAGAGGCGCTCGGCGTGCGCGAGCTGATCGGCCGAGAGCCTCGCGCCGTGCGGGGACGCCGCGAGCTCGTCGACGAGGGCCGCGAGCCGCTCTGGCGGCCACTCTTCCGACTCGTAGCCGTCGCCGCCCTCGGGCATCAGGCGCAGCATCCACTCGAGCAGCGGGCCGGTGCCCGGCCAGCTCTCGGTCTCGACGGGCGGCACGGTCATGCGGGTGAGCCGCAGCGCCTGCTCGACGCGGGCGCGGGTGCCGGCGAGGGGCAGCTCGCTGCGCACGATCGCCAGCTCGTCGTCGTGGAGCCCGATCTCGGCCAGCGCGGCGGCGAAGCTCAGCGGGATCGCGTAGGCGTCTTCGAGCAGCGGGCCGTTGTGGAAGATCGCGATCGCGAGGGTGAACGAGTCGATCGGTGTGGCGATCTCGACGAAGATCGTCTCGTTCTCCCCGAACACGTCGCTGATCGAGACCGCGCGCACCGGTTGCACCTGGTCGATGCGGTGCAGCCAGCTCGGCACCGCGAGCCCCCGCCCCTCGACGGCGCGGAGAATTCGTCGCCGAGTCGCCTCGTCGTCGATGAGCTGCGACCAGACCCGCAGCAGCGCGTCGGTCTCGCGCAGGCCGGCCCCGCAGAAGGAGTCGACCAGGTCGTCGCGCGAGACGAGCGGCTCCGGCTTGCCGACGGCCTGCTCATTCGGATGGTGCTCGGTCGCGGCGAGCACCATGCTCGCCGCGTCGAGCAGCGCGAGCGGAGGCGCGCCGTCGATCGCCTCTCTGAGGCCTTGTACGAGATCCAGGTCTTCGGGGTGCTGATGCGGGGCGCTCATGTCTGCCGGGATCCCTTCGGGGCTGCTGCGGTGGGGTCGATGCGGGTGATGCCCGGCACGAGATCGAAAGCGGGATCGCTCGACGCGACCACGGGGATGCCGTAGGCGAGCGCCGTGGCCGCGTGCACCGCATCGCGCCCGCGCATGCCGGGCAACTGCTCGACGAGCTTCAGCGAGGTGTCGAGGATCTCGTAGTTGAAGTCGAGGATGATGAGGCTGGAGATGAGCGCCCGGCCGTCGTGCGAGGAGCTCTTCCGATCGCCGGTCTTGCGCAGGCGGTGGAATACGACCTCTTGCACCATCTCGACGCTGGCGTACCCCTGCCCCTTGCCCTTCGAGACCTCGGAGATGAACTGTCTGCACGCGGTGCTGCGGGGATCATCGGGGTTGAGCGCGTAAATCGCTATGTTGGAGTCGAGCAGGATCCCGTCGCGCATGATTTCGGGGATCATCGACGGAGCTCCGCGGCATTGCGGGCCGCCCGGTAGACGGGGTCCATCTCTCGCTCCCACTCGGCCTTGATGTCCTCCCACTCCTCGGGCGGGGAGGGGTGTGCGGCGGCGAAAGCGTCGGCGCGGGCGAACATCTCGGCGAGGATGCGCTCCGCATCGTTCCGCTCGCTCTCGATGCGCGCGTCGACCGCCTCGCGGATGAACGCCCCCGCGCTCATCCCGCGCGCCCGCGCGGCCGCTTCGACCTGCTCGTAGCGCTCGGGGTCGAAGAGCACCTGTACTCGTCTCTGCAGTGTTGCCATGCGGAGAGTGTACGCCTGATGCTCAACATGCACAAGGCATGTGCATGTGCATGTTATCTGCGCGGGACCACCGCTCGTGCCCGACCCCAGGTGCTCTATGCGCCGAGAGTTCGCGCCGATAGGTGAGCAGAGCCGGTCACCGAGCTGTCGCACTGAGCTTGTCGAAGTGTCCATGCTTCGACAAGCTCAGCACAGCGGATGCCCGGCGAATCCGGGTCTCGACAAGCTCGACCGACGGACTTGCCCATCGGTGCGGACTCTCAGCGCGCTCCGAGCGCCCTGAGCGCGGGATCTTCGGGCTTCTCGAACTGAACAGCTCGAAAAGCCCGAAAAGCCCGCACTCGAGCGCTGAGCAGGGCGGGCTGATGGGCCGCGGCGACAGAGGCTCCTGCGCGGGGTGCTCGGCGATCCCGAATCGCTTTCTCGACGGGCGGCATCGGGGCGATCCCGAACCGCCCCCGGCGCGCGAGCACCCGGGCTACGGCACCCTTCGCAGCCAGGACTCCGTCGTGAACTTCTTCTCGACGAGCCGCTCGGCCGCGTCCCACTCGCCCTCGGTGACCTCGTCCTCGGTGCCGCCGTGGCGCCGCTTGAACACCTCGATCATCTTCGCGATGATCGCCTCGCGCTCGAGCCCGGTCTGGCTGCGCAGCGGATCCACGCGCTTCTGCGCGCTCGCGGTGCCCTTGTCGGAGAGCTTCTCTCGGCCGATGCGCAGCACGTCGGTCATGGCCTCGGGATCCATGTCGTAGGCCATGGTGACGTGGTGCAGCACCGCGCCCGAGCCGAGGCGCTTCTGCGCGGCGCCGCCGATCTTGCCGTGCGGGCTCGTGATGTCGTTGAGGGGCTTGTAGTGCGCGTCGATCCCGAGCGCCTGCAGCGCCTCGAGCACCCACTCGTCGAGGTAGGCGTACGAGTCGGCGAAGGTCATGCCGCGCACCAGCTCGCCGGGCACGTACAGGGCGTAGGTGATGCACGCCTCCGGCTCCATGTACATCGCGCCGCCGCCCGAGATGCGCCGCACGATCTGCGCGCCCCGCGCCGCCGCGGCCTCCTCGTCGACCTCGTTCTTCACCGACTGGAAGCTGCCGATGAACACGGCCGGCGCGTTCCACTCCCAGATGCGCAGCGTCGGCCCGCGCAGGCCCTCGCCGACGGCCGCCGTGAGCACCTCGTCGAGCGCGGCGTTGAGCACGGGGGCCACCGGCGGCTCGTGCACGATCTGCCAGTCGTAGTCGCGCCAGTGAGCCGCGCCCGTGATGGCGCGACGGATGGCGACGCCCACGGAGTCGGGCGTGAAGCCGAGCAGGTGCACCTCGCTGGGCAGCGCCTTGCGGATCGCGTCGCCGATCTCCTCGATGGTGCTGTTGGGGTTCAGCCCCTCGACGGCCGCGTCGATGGTGCCGAGCGCGTCGTCGGGTTCGAGGAAGAAGTCGCCCGAGAGCCGGAAGTCGCGGATCGCGCCGTGCGAGCCGGTCGCCTCCACCTCGAAGTCGACGACGACCAGTTTGCCGCCCGGAACCTTGTACTCGCCGTGCATGCTCATGGGTTTAGATTACGCCTCCGCGGGGTTCCGTGGGGTTCTGTGGGGTTCCGTGGCGAGCGGGCGTATGCGAGGTCTGCGCGTGGCTGCGCGCGAGGGATCGCGAGCAGGCGCGCGAGGGATCGCGAGCAGGCGCGCGAGGGAATCGGGTGAGGGCCTGCGTGGTTGCGCGAGTCCCCACCCAAACACCGAATCCCCACCGAAATCGCGCG
>JASGDX010000316.1:0-7521 GCA_047606985.1 Leucobacter sp.
CGCACCGCCTCCGCGAACTGGCGGGTGTTCAGGACCTGGGAGCCGATGTGCAGGTGCACGCCCTCGAACTCCATGAGCGGGTGGGCGCGCATGCGCTCGATGGCGCGCACGGCCTGGTCGACGGGCAGCCCGAACTTCGACCTCGCCCCGCCCGTGGCCTGCGAGGCGTGCGTCTCGGCCTCCACGCCGGGGATGACGCGCAGCAGCAGCTTCGGAGACATCCGCTGCGGGCGCGCGCCCTCGAGCAGTCGCTCGAGGCGGTCGAGCTCCTGCTCGTTGTCGACGATGATCGCGCCGATGCCCGCGTCGAGCGCCATGCGCAGCTCGTCGTCGGTCTTGGCGTTGCCGTGCAGGTGCAGTTTCTCGGGGCGCACGCCCGCGGCGAGCGCGAGCCGCAGCTCCCCGCCTCCGGCGACATCGACCGAGAGTCCCTCTTCATGCGCGATGCGGTACATGCCGGGCACCGGCAGCGATTTCGAGGCGAACAGCACCTCGGAGTTCGGCCAGCGCTCGCGCATGCCGTCGACGAAGCGCCGGATCTGGCGGCGCAGCCCCGCCTCGTCCATGATGTGCAGCGGCGTACCGTAGCGCACGGCGAGCTCGGAGACCCCGATCCCGCCGATGGCGAGCTCCCCGCCGCGAGGCCCCTCGATCCTCGAGGATTCCTCGGGGAGGATGCTCCACAGCTCACCGAGGCGCGTGCCCTCCGGAGACGGCCGGTCCGAGCGCGCGGTCCGATCGGGGCGGGTGTGCTGCTCCGGCAGGTGCTCGGCGGCCACAGGCTTCTCCATTCGATTCGGGATCGACTCCGCGTGAGAGGCCCCGCCGATCCCCATAGCGGGATCCCGGCGCCTCCTCCTACTTCATACACCGCCGAGCGGAGGTTTTTCCGGCTGATCTGGCGGAATCGGGCGGAAAAATCCCCTTTCGAGCGAGGTGGCGCGACGCGATGGCTCGGGCCCGGCCCAGCGCGTCCGCGGCCGGCTACTGCGCCTCGGGCCTGCGCGGCGCCCACTCGGCGGGATCGATGCGGCCGCCGTACATGGGCAGCGGAACGGGCGCGTCCGCCGGGGTGAACTGCTCCCACAGCCGATTGGTGTACATGGTGCCGCGCTCGCGCACCGCCTGCACGTCGGCGGCGTCGAAGCGCACCACCAGGGTCTCCTCGCCGATCCCGGCCTCCGCCATCACGAAGCCCTCCGGGCCGACGACGATGCTGCGGCCGCGGCCGATCGGGCCGGCCGTGTTCACGCTGACCACCACGTTCTGGTTCACGATCGCGTTGGCGCGGGCGAGCACCAGCTCCTGCGCCCGGTCGGGGCTCGTGGTCTTCACCACGTTCAGCACCACCTCGGCGCCCAGCCAGGCCACCTGCCGGGAGTGCTCGGGGAACCAGGCGTCGTAGCAGATCGACATGCCGGCCACGCCGCGGCCGTCGAGATCCTGCACCACGAACTCGGTGCCCGGCTGGTGCGTCTCGAACGGGCGCCACGGGAAGATCTTGCGGTAGCTCGCGCGCAGGCGACCCGAGGGGTCGAAGAGCAGCTGCGTGTTGAAGAGCTCGCCCTCCGGTCCGCGCTCGCTGATGCTGCCCGGGCAGAGCCAGATGCCGCGCTCCGCCGCGATGCTTCCGATGCCCGCGACGAACTCGGAGTCGAGCGGCACGGCCGCCCGTTCGAAGGCCTCGTTGCGATCCTCCTCGGGGAGATGCTCGTTGCCGTTGAGGTGCAGCTCGGGGTACACCAGCAAGTCGATCTCCGGAGAGGCGCGCATCGTCTTCGCGACGTCGTCGCGGAACGCCTCCAACGGGTCCTCGAACGCCAGCGCACTCCGCTGCGCCGCCCCGATCACCAATCGTCCGGCCATCTTCTCGTCTTCCTCTCTGCTCAGCTGCGCCCCGCTCCCCCGCGCACGGCGCCGGCCGTCGCGGGTCCCGCAGACCGCCCGGTCCCTGACTACTCCGCGCGGGAGATGCGCGTCATCTCGTCGCGCGGCACCACCTTGATGCGGGTGCGCCCCGCCTCCTCGCCGAGGGCGAGCTCGTGCTCGTCGAGCCGGTGCCAGCCCTCGATCGTGGTGTACGGCACCTCGCGCTCGTGCAGCAGCGCGGGGATCGCCTCCGCCTCGGTGACCTCGGGACGCCACCAGCTGTCGCGATCCTCGAGCAGGCACTCGAGCGTCTCCATCGCGTCGCTCTTCGTGTGCCCGATGAGTCCGACGGGACCGCGCTTGATCCAGCCGGTCGCGTAGACGCCCGGGATCCGCGCGCCCTCGGGGTCGCGCACGCGCCCCTGATCGTTCGGGATCACGCCCCTGACCTCGTCGAAGGGGATCTCGTCGAGCGGGGATCCGAAGTAGCCGACAGCGCGGTAGAGCGCCTGGATCGGGATCGCCTCGAACTCGCCGGTGCCGACCGCGCCGCCCTGCCCGTCGGGCGCGGTGCGCTCGATCCTCAGCCCGGCCACGCGGCCGTCCTCGACGACCACCTCGACCGGCTTCGACCAGAAGTGCAGGTGCAGGCGGCGCGACGACGGCGCGGTCTCGCCGGCATCCCTCTCCCGCTGCGCGGCCCGCCACTTGTCCATGATGCGGGTCATCACGACGACCTGCTTGTTCTTGGAGAGCACCTCATCGGCATAGGCGTCCTCGACCTCGAAGTCGCGCTCGTCGACGACCATGTCGACGTCGCGCACCTCGCCGAGCTCGCGCAGCTCGAGCGGGGTGAACTTCACGTACTTCGGACCGCGGCGGCCGAAGAGGTGCAGCTCCTCGATCGGGTTGGCCTCGAGTCCCTCGTGCACGTTCTGCGGGATCTCGGTCGGCAGCAGGTCTTCGGCGTGCTTGATGAGCATGCGCGAGATGTCGAGCGCGACGTTGCCGTTGCCGATCACGCCCACCTCGCGGGCCTCGAGCGGCCAGGTGCGCGGCACGTCGGGGTGGCCGTCGAACCAGCTCACGAAATCGGCCGCGCCGTACGATCCCGCAGCATCGATGCCGGGGATCTCGAGGGCCGCATCGCGGATCGCGCCGGTGGCGAAGATGACCGCGTGATAGTGCCGCTTGAGATCGGCGAGCGAGAGATCCTGTCCGTAGCGCACATTGCCGTAGTAGTTGATGCGCCCGCTGTCGAGCACCTCGCGCAGCGCCGTGATGATGCCTTTGATGCGGGGGTGGTCGGGCGAGACGCCGTAGCGCACCAGCCCGTACGGCGCCGGCAGCTGCTCGAACAGGTCGATCTCCACGTCGAAGTCGCGCTCGGCCTTCAGCAGCAGATCGGCCGCGTAGATCCCGGCCGGGCCAGCGCCGACGATCGCCAGTCGCATGGTGCTCATCGTGGTGCTCTCTCCTCTGTCATGGTCGTTCTGCGCGAGCGGGGCGAGTCGCAATCGATCCGGGATCTCGATTCCGCTGCGCTCCGCTCGATCGGCGGAACTCTCCTGCGCTCCGCTCGATCGGCGGGCGCTACCCCTCCCGGTTCACGATCGAATCGGCCAGGCGTTCGAGCGCGCGCTTCACCGACGACCTGGGCAGCGGCTCGAGCAGGCGCTTCGCGTCCTCGGCCCAGCGCCGGGCCGTGGCCTCAGTCTCGCGGGTCACCTCGTGGGCGCGCAGTGCCTCGACCTCGGGATCGAGGAGCGAGGGATCGGCGCCCTCGGCGATCGCGGCGACGCCGGCGTCGATGCGCGCGAGCAGCTCGGAATCGGCCGCACTCGCCTCCGCCCGCCGCTGCAGCAGCAGATAGGGCAGCGTGGCGACGCCGGCTCGCAGATCGGTGCCGGCGCGCTTGCCCGTCTGCTCGCGCTTGGGCGACAGGTCGATCACGTCGTCGATGAGCTGGAACGCGACGCCGATGCGCTCGCCGTACTCGGTCACCGGATCGGCGTGCTCGGCTGGTCCGCGGCCGAACATCACGCCCATGCGCGCGGCGGTCGCGATGAGCGCGCCGGTCTTGTCGGCGAGCACCTGGATGTAGTGGGCGATCGGCTCGTCGCCCGGCTGCGGCCCCACGGTCTCGTGCAGCTGCCCCAGGCAGAGGCGCTCGAAGGTGCGCGCCTGCAGCAGGATCGCCTCCTCGCCCATACCCGAGACGAGCGACGACGCCCGCGCGAACAGCAGGTCGCCCGCCAGGATCGCGACCGAGTTCGACCACACGGTCTGCGCTGCGGGCACGCCTCTGCGCAGCTTCGCGTCGTCCATCACGTCGTCGTGGTACAGCGAGGCCAGGTGGGTCAGCTCGACCGCCTGCGCCGCCCGGCGCACCAGCTCGTTCGGCCCGTCGCCGAGCTCGCTCGTCAGCAGCGTCAGAGTAGGTCTGATGCGCTTGCCACCCGCCTCCATGAGGTAGCGGGCAGGCGCGTCGGCGACGGGAGAGGCGAAGCCGAGCTGCTGCTGCAGTTCGACCTCGATCAGCTCGAGCTGCTCCTGGATGGCCTTCGCGTGGCGCCGATCCTGAGCCCCGCGGAACAGGTTGGAGGGGAGCGCCTGGGTGGCCGTGTCTTCTGCGGGGTTCCGGCTCACGTCTGCGCTCCGGGGCTCGGCTTCGCGGCGGATTCGCCCGCGGGCTTCTTCGCGGCGGATTCGCCCGCGGACTTCTTCGCAGCCGGCTGCTTCGCCGCGGGCTTGCGCGGGGCGGACTTCTTCGCAGCCGGCTGCTTCGCCGCGGGCTTGCGCGGGGCGGGCTTCGCGGCGGACTTGCTCGCGGCCGGCTTGGCGGTCTCCGCGGCCGGCTTCGCAGTCTCGGCCGCCGGCTTCTTCGCGGCGGCGGGAGCCTTTGCCCTGGGCTTCGGCGCCGCTGATCCGGGATCGGCTGACTTCGCCGCAGCGGGCTTCGTCGCGGCCTGAGCCGACTTGGCAACGGGCTTGCGGGTGGCGGGCTTCCGAGTGGCGGTCTTCGCGGTCGAGGCGCGCTTGGCGGTCGGCTTCTCCTCGACGGAGGACGGCTCGGCATCTGCGAGCTCCACGGCTGCGGGCTCCGCGGCGAACAGCTTCGGAGCGACGGGAGCGGGCTCCGCGGCCTTCGCCTCATCTCGCCCCACTCGCTCGGCAGGGCGCGATGCGATCGGCACGAAGCCGCGGTGCAGCGCCACGATGCCGAAGGTCAGGTTGCGGTAGGCCACCCGTTCGAAGCCGGCCTCGCGCAACCAGGCGGCGAGCACCTCCTGGCCGGGCCAGACCTCGATCGACTCGTTGAGGTAGCGGTACGCCTCGGCGGCTTCGCGGTTGATGAGGCCCGCGATGCGGGGCAGCACGTGGCGCCCGTACAGCCCGTACGGGCCCCGCACGATGGGGGACGTCGGCGTGGAGAACTCGGCGATGACGACGCGTCCGCCGGGCTTCACCACGCGGCGCATCTCGGCGAGCGCCTTGCGCGGATCGCTCACGTTGCGCAGGCCGTAGGAGATGGTGGCCGCGTCGAAGCCGTCGTCCTCGAAGGGCAACGCGGTCGCGTCGGCCCAGACGAACTCGATGAGATCGTTGCCGGCGTGGCGACGGCGCCCCTCGGCGAGCATGCCCTCCGAGAAGTCGGCGGCCACCACGTGAGCGCCGTGCGCGGCCAGAGCCGCCGCCGAGGTACCGGTGCCGGCGGCCAGGTCGAGGATGCGCATGCCCTTGCGGGGAGCGACGGCCCGGGTCGTCGCGATGCGCCACAGCCGGTCGTTGCCCACGGTCAGCACATCGTTGATGAGATCGTAGCGGGGCGACACCTCATCGAACATCGCGGAAACGTCGGCGGCGCGCTTGGTCTCGGTATCGGCTCGGGTCACCCCTCCATGCTAGCTCTTCGTTCCTCGGAGCCGGCCTGTCACCCGATTCCGCCGGTCGAAGGGAGCTCGGCGGAACCAGGTCCCGTGGTTTCGACGAGCTCGAACGACGGGCAGGGTCGCCGGTTGAGCGCAGCGCAGCGGAGTCGAAACCAGGCCCCCTTGATTTCGACAAGCTCGATCAGCGGAGAGACCGACTCCATCAGCGGAGAGACTCGGCTCGATCAGCGGGTGAGGATCGCCGATCGAGCGAGGGCGGTAGATTGGTGCGGTGACGATCGATCGCGAGGTGCCCCGGCTGCACGCGATCACGCGGCCCCTCTCGGGCGCACCCGACCTCATCGGGCTCGCCGATCCGCAGGAACCGCTGCTCTGGCAGCGCGGGGATCGCGGCTGCGTCGGCATCGGCGAGACCCTGCGGCTCGCGTTCGGCGGACCGACCCGCTTCGACGACGCCGCCGAGCACTGGCGCCGCATCGCCTCTGCCGCCGAGATCGATGATCCGCTGCGCCTGCCGGGCACGGGCCTCGTCGCGCTCGGCGCATTCGCGTTCGCCGACGACAGCTCGGCCGAGAGCGTGCTGGTCGTGCCGCGCACGCTCGTGGCGCGCCACCGCGACGTCTGGTGGGTCACGGAGATCGCGGTGATCCCGCACCCGCCCGAAGCCGCGGCCGGCAAGCCCGCGACCGACGACCCCACGGTGGGGAAGCCAGCGGCCGACGATCCCGCCGCACCCGCACTGCCAGCGCCCCGCCCGCCCGGGAGCTGGCGCGGCACCGCGTTCGATGCCGATGGCGAGGGATCCCGAGCCGGCCGGACCACCACCCCGACCGCGGCCCGCGACGACGTCGCCGCCTACCTCCGCGGCGTGCGCGAGGCGGTGGACCGCATCTCGCGCGGCGACGCCGACAAGATCGTGGTGGCGCGACAGGTCGCGGGCGGGATCGACGCCGACGCCGACCTGCGCATCCCCCTGCGGCGCCTCGCGGAGCGGTACACCGACTGCTGGACCTTCGCCGTCGACGGCATGGTCGGCGCGAGCCCAGAGACGCTCATCCGCTCGACGGGAGGAGGCGTCTCGGCCCGCGTGCTCGCCGGAACCCGCGGCCGCCATCCCGAGAGCGACGAGCGCGACGCGCAGGCCCGCGACGAGCTGCTGACGAGCGCCAAGGAGCAGCACGAGCACGCCTTCGCCGTGCAGAGCGTGGTCACTGCGCTCTCACCGCACGTGCGCGAGCTGCGCACCAGCGAGGAGCCCTTCACCCTGCGGCTGCCGAACGTCTGGCACCTCGCGACCGATCTCGACGCCGTGCTCGACGAGCGCAGTTCGTCGCTCGAGCTGGTCGGCGCACTGCACCCCACCGCCGCCGTCGCCGGCGCCCCGACCGCGGCGGCCGTGCGCGCGATCGCCGAGCTGGAGCCCTTCGACCGCGGCCGCTACTCGGGCGCAGTCGGCTGGATCGACGCGACGGGGGACGGGGAGTGGGTCATCGCGCTGCGCTGCGCCCAGGTGGGGCCGGCCGATCCCGCGACCGGGAAGCGCGCCGTGATCGCGAGCGCCGGCGGCGGGATCATGGCGGGATCGGATCCCGAGCACGAACTCGGCGAGACGGTGTCGAAGCTGCGCCCCATCACCGAGGCGTTCGCGGAGTAGCCCGCTGCGGCGCGCTGTTCCCGCGGCCGCACGTCCCCGGCACAGCGATGCGCGCCGTTGCTGCGGCGCTCACCGTTCTGACGGACGGAACCGCCCGATCTCATC
>JASGDX010000317.1:0-4900 GCA_047606985.1 Leucobacter sp.
ACCCCTCGAGTTATGCAGGCAGAGCGACCACAGTTTCGCGGCGGGCCCTCGGCGACGCGGACCCTCGGCGCAGCCGGGGGTCTACCGCGACGCGCCGACGAACGCTGGGATCGCGCGCCGCCGCCCACCGGGGTCTACCCTGAGCCTGTGGCGGACCGACCGCCCGCCGAATCAGCGTCGATCCGAAAGGAACACCACCGTGAGCTCCAACACTCCCCGGGAGCAGCTCGACGACGACGAGCACCTCGCCGTCCTCGGCTACGAGGGCAAGTTCGATCGTTCCATGAGCCTCTGGGCGAACTTCGCCCTCGGCTTCACGTACCTGTCGCCGCTCGTCGGCGTCTACTCGCTGCTCGCCGTCGCGCTCTCGACCGGCGGCCCGCCGTCGATCTGGTGGATCGCGATCGTCGCGGCCGGTCAGCTGCTGGTGTCACTCGTCTTCGGCGAGGTCGTGTCGCAGTACCCGATCCACGGCGGCATCTACCCCTGGGCGCGCCGCCTGTGGGGCCGGCGCTACGCCTGGATGGCGGCCTGGGTGTACATCTGGGCGATGATCGTGACGATCACCTCGGTCGCCGAGTTCGGCGCCGGCTTCGTGACGAGCCTGTTCGGGATCGAGCTGACGCCGCTCTCGACGCTGCTCACCGGCCTGGGTCTGCTGCTGCTCGCGCTGCTCGTGAACTTCTCGGGCACCAAGTGGCTTGCCCGCATCGCCCGCATCGGGCTCGCGGCCGAGCTGATCGGCGTGATCGGCCTGGGCCTGTATCTGCTGATCTTCCAGCGCAAGCACGACTTCTCGACCTTCTTCGACACGATGGGCACCGCGGGCGATGGATCCTACGTCCCGGTGTTTCTCGCGTCGGCGCTCGCGGGCCTCTTCCTCTTCTATGGCTTCGAGGCCTGCGGCGACGTCGCCGAGGAGGTCGCGGATCCGGCGCGTCGCATTCCCCGCGCCATGACGATGACCATCCTCGTCGGCGCCGTGTCGGCTCTGTTCTCGTTCGGCGGCTACGTGCTCGCGGCCCCCGACCTCGAGGGCATCGTCTCGGGCGAGATCGCCGACCCGATCCCCGCGATCCTCGAGGCGACCCTCGGCACCGCGGGCGCGAAGATCTTCCTCGTCATCACGGTGCTCGCGTTCATCTCCTGCGTGCTGAGCCTGCAGGCCGCGGCGAGCCGCCTGCTCTACTCCTTCGCTCGCGACGGCATGCTGCCGGGCCACCGCTGGCTGTCGAAGGTGTCCGAGGGCAGCAAGGTGCCGACGAACGCCCTCATCATCGCCTGCACCGTGCCGGCGCTGATCTGCGTGCTCATCTACCTCAACGACGGCCTGCTCGTGCCCGTCACCTCGTTCGCGATCCTCGGCATCTACGTGGCCTTCCAGATGGTCGTGCTCGCCGCGCTGCGACAGCGTTTCAAGGGCTGGAAGCCGGCCGGGCCGTTCAGCCTCGGGGGTCTGGGCATGATCATCAACGTCGTGGCGCTCGCCTACGGGATCTTCGCGATGGTGCTGCTGGCCACGCCGGGCTCGAGCGGCTCGTTCTTCACGGACTACGTCGTGCTCATCGGCTTCGCAGTCGTGCTCGTCACCGGTCTCCTCTATCTCTTCATCGCTCGGCCCGACAGCAAGTCGACGGCGCCCGAGGGCGACGCGATCCGCGTCGCGGAGGAGATCCGCACGCGCACCGGGCAGCGCCCGGCGAAGTAGGCCGGAGCGCATCGCATCGCGAGACGCCGGGGCGCGGGAACGATCGATCCCGCGCCCCGGCGCGCGTTCGAGGAGTCGCGCTGTTCGAGGAGTTGCGCGATCTACGAACGAAGACTATCGTTTTTCGATATATAGATATCGATAAACGATTGGAGTGCGCATGAATCGCGCAACCGGTGCGGCGATCAAGACGCTGATCGCGGTGCTCGCGGCATTGATGCTCGGCTTCCAGGCCCTCGTCATCACCGGGCTCGCGAGCGGCACCCGCTACGACCCGGAGATGCGGGAGGGGATCGAGATCCTGCTGTGGTCGGCGGTGATCGCCTTCGTGCTCTGCGTGCAACTCGCGCTGGCGTGCGTGTGGCGCCTCGTCACGCTGGTCGACCGGGGGAGGATCTTCGACGACCGGGCCTTCGTCTGGGTGAACGGGGTGCTCGGGTGCGCGCTGGCCGCGATGTCGCTCGCACTGGTCTCCACCGTCATCGTGTTCCTGTTGCAGAGCGGAATCCCCCCGTTCGTGGGATTGATCGGCATCTTCGTCACCCTCTTCTGCCTGGCCCTCGCACTCGTGATCACGGTGATGCGCGCGCTGCTGCACCAGGCCGCGCACCTCGAGCGGGAACTCTCGGAGGTCGTGTGATGGCCATCGTCATCAACCTCGACGTGCAGCTCGCGAAGCAGAAGATGGGCGTGGCCGAGCTCGCCGAGGCCATCGGCATCACCCCGGCGAACGTGTCCGTGCTCAAGAACGGGCGTGCCAAGGCGGTGCGGTTCACCACGCTCGACGCGATCTGCCGCGTGCTCGACTGCCAGCCGGGCGACCTGCTCAGATGGGTCCCCGACGAGGCCTGAGCCCGGCTGCAGGATCCGCGGGACTGCGGGCCCGCGCAGCGTCGGCGGTGCGGTAGAATCGATGGGAACGACTGCGATCCGGCCATCACCGGGGAGTCTTCGGAAGAACAGCGACGATCCCGCACCCGAGACGGCTCGGGATCGCCGCCCAGTAGAACCGAACGGGTACGGCCCGTCACAGCCGAACGAAGTGGCCGAGCGCGCTCCAGGGCGGGCAGGCAAGCGGGGTGGTACCGCGGGCGAGGGATCGTCGATCCCGAGCTCGTCCCGGCACGTGAGCAGACCAGCACGAACGTAGCCAGAGGATCACATGACCTACCCGAAGCAGCAGACCGGCCACGCGGGCGAAGCGTTCGGCGTCTCGCCGTCGCCGAGGTTCCCCGAGATCGAGCAGCGCGTGCTCGCGTTCTGGAAGGACGACGACACCTTCCGGGAGTCGATCCGCCGCCGCGAGAACGCCGAGGAGTGGGTGTTCAACGACGGCCCGCCCTTCGCCAACGGACTGCCGCACTACGGCCACCTGCTCACCGGCTACGCCAAGGACGTGTTCCCGCGCTTCCAGACGATGCGCGGCAAGAAGGTGGAGCGCCGCTTCGGCTGGGACACGCACGGCCTGCCGGCCGAGCTCGAGGCGATGAAGCAGCTCGGCATCACCGAGAAGAGCGAGATCGAGGAGATGGGCGTCGCGGCCTTCAATGCGAAGGCCCGCGAATCGGTGCTGCAGTACACGCGCGAGTGGGAGGAGTACGTCACCCGCCAGGCGCGCTGGGTCGACTTCGAGAACGACTACAAGACCCTCAACCTCGGCTACATGGAGAGCGTCATCTGGGCGTTCAAACAGCTCTACGACCGGGGCCTCGCCTACGAGGGCTCGCGCATCCTGCCCTACTGCTGGCGCGACGAGACCCCCCTCTCGAACCACGAGCTGCGCATGGACGACGACGTCTACCAGATGCGCCAGGATCCCTCGGTCACCGTGACCTTCCCGCTGACGGGGGAGCGGGCCGTCGAGCTCGGGATCGAGGGCGCGCGCGCCCTCGCCTGGACGACGACCCCCTGGACCCTGCCGACGAACCTCGCCCTCGCGGTGGGCCCCGAGATCGCCTACGCGCTCGTTCCCGCGGGGCCCGCGGGCGCCTCCGACGGCGGCGCCGCCGGAGAGGCGGTCTACCTGCTCGCCGTCGACCTCGTCTGCAACCATGCCAAGGAGCTCGGCTACGAGTCGGCCGACGCCGCCCGCGAGGCCGTCGCCCGCACCGTGCCCGGAGCCGAGCTGGCCGGGGTGCGCTACGAGCGCCTCTTCGACTACTACGCCGACGCCGAGACGTGGGGCACGGAGCGCGCCTGGCAGATCCTCGTCGACGACTACGTCTCCACCGCCGACGGCACCGGCATCGTGCATCAGGCCTCCGCCTACGGCGAGGACGACATGCGCATCACCGGCGCCGCAGGCATCCCCGTCATCGTCAGCCTCGACGACGGCGGCCGCTTCCTCTCCTCCGTGGGCGACGTGGCCGGCGAGCTCTGGATGGACGCGAACCGGCCGCTGATCCGCCTCATCCGCGACCGCGGCCGCCTGCTGCGCGAGGCCAGCTACGAGCACTCGTACCCGCACTGCTGGCGCTGCCGCAACCCGCTCATCTACAAGGCCGTCTCCAGTTGGTTCGTGCGCGTCACCGACATCAAGGAGCGCATGCTCGAGACCAACGAGCAGATCGCCTGGGTGCCCGAGAACGTGAAGCACGGCCAGTTCGGCAAGTGGCTGGAGGGCGCGCGCGACTGGTCCGTCAGCCGCAACCGCTACTGGGGCTCCCCGATCCCGGTCTGGAAGAGCGACGACCCCGAGCACCCGCGCGTCGACGTCTACGGCTCGGTCGCCGAGCTCGAAGCCGACTTCGGCGAGCTGCCGCGCAACGAGGCGGGTGAAGTAGACCTGCACCGCCCCTACATCGACGCGCTGACGCGCCCGAATCCCGACGACCCCACCGGCCGGAGCACGATGCGCCGGATCGAGGACGTGCTCGACGTCTGGTTCGATTCGGGATCGATGCCGTTCGCGCAGGCGCACTACCCGTTCGAGAACCAGGAGTGGTTCGACACGCACCAGCCCGCCGACTTCATCGTCGAGTACATCGGGCAGACCCGCGGCTGGTTCTACGTGCAGCACGTGCTCGCCACGGCGCTGTTCGACCGCCCCGCGTTCACGAACGTGATCAGCCACGGCATCGTGCTCGGCAGCGACGGCAACAAGATGTCGAAGTCGCTGCGCAACTACCCCGACGTCAACGAGGTGTTCGACCGCGACGGCTCCGACGCGATGCGGTGGTTCCTCATGGCGTC
>JASGDX010000318.1:0-4234 GCA_047606985.1 Leucobacter sp.
ACTTCGGGGAAGGAGGGAACCGCGAAGGGCAGAACTGCGTGGAGGAGCAGGGTATGCGCGGGTTCAGCCGGCGTCGCCCGCGGCGATCGTCCGGGCCTCGTCCTCTGCGCTCGCGTGCGGAGCGCCGACGCGGTGCAGCAGGTGCCCGACGCTCGCGAGCACCACGATCGACACGGTGATCGAGACGGCGCCGAACCAGTACGGGGCGGGCTCGCCCATGGCCGCGGCGATGGGCCCGGCCGCCGCGGGCGCGATCGCGCCGCCGATGAAGCGCACGGCCGAGTAGGTCGACGAGGCCACGTTGCGCGGCAGATCGGTCGCCTCCATCACGGCCTCGGTGAGCGCGGTGTTCATCACGCCGAGCAGCAGGCCGCTCACGATCACGACCGCGACGAGCCCGGGCAGCGAGTCGACGAACACGCCGAGCAGCACCAGGCAGATCGCCAGCCCGCTCAGCATGGCGAAGAGCACGGGGCGCAGGCCGAACCGGCGCGTCAGCACCGGCGCCACGAGCACCGAGGTGATGGCGAGCGCCACACCCCAGCCGAAGAACACCAAGCCCAGCTCGTGCGCCCCGAACTCGTGCATGCCCGCGGCCTTCGCCGCGGCCTCCATCGGGTACGGGCTGTAGGCGAGCAGCACGAAGAAGCCGAAGTTGTAGAACACGGCCACGCCGGCGAGGGCCAGCAGCGCGGGGTTGCCGAGCGCCTTGAAACTCGCCACGATCGACGGGCGCTGGGCGCGCGCGGCGGCGCGCGCTTCTGCGGTCTGCTTCGGGGCGCGCAGCAGCAGGAGGATCGCGAGCAGCGCGACCGCCATGAGCGCCGAGGTGCCGAAGAACGGGCCGCGCCACGAGATCGAGCCGAGCGCCCCGCCAACGAGCGGCCCCACGGCCATGCCGATGCCCAGGGCGGCCTCGTAGAGCACGATGGCCTGGTGCGATCCGCCGGAGGCCGCGCCGACGATCGCGGCGAGGGCGGTGGAGATGAAGAGCGCGTTGCCGAGGCCCCATCCGGCGCGGAAGCCGATGATCTCGGCGACGGATCCCGAGGCGCCCGCGAGCGCCGCGAAGCCCACGATCAGCACGAGGCCTGCCACGAGCGTCCAGCGGACGCCGATGAGCCCGGAGACCCAGCTCGTGAAGAACATCGCGATGCCCGTGATGAAGAGGTAGCTCGTGAAGAGCCACATGGTCTGCGATGCGCTGGCGCCGAGCTCGTGGCTGATGGCCGGGAGGATCGGGTCGACGAGGCCGATGCCCATGAACGAGATGGCGCAGGCGAACGCGATGGCCCACACGGCGGTGGGCTGGCGCAGGATCGACGGCTTGCGCGCCGTGCTCGACGAGGCGCCGACCGGGATGCTGGTCGATCCGGTGCCGGAACTGGATTCGGTGACGGTGGACGTGATGACTCCTCGGGTGACGGTGCGCGACGCGGCGCGCGGGGTTCGGAAAGATGCGGGTCGGTCCGGTGCTGCGGGATGGTGGCTAGGGCGTGTCGATCCGGTCGGCGAGGCGATTCATGAGCTCCGCCGCGCGGGCGAGCGTGGCCCGGTCGAACTCGGACAGCTCGGCGAGATGCGGGCCGACCCGCGCCGCGGCGGCCCGCCGGTACTCCTCGAGAGCCGCGCGGCCGGCGGGCGTGATGCTCACCAGGGATGCGCGCCCGTCCGCGGGATCGGCGCTCCGCCGGACCCATCCCTCGCCCTCCAGGCGCTGCACGAGCCCGGTCATGGAGGGCTGCGCGACGCGCTGTTGATGGGCGAGGTCGCTGACGCGGGCCGCGCCGGCGTGATCCAGCTCGGCGAGCACGCGCCAGGCGATGAGCGAGTGCGCAACACCCGGCACCCGGCCCGCGATGCGGGAGAAGCGTCCGCTGGTGCGCGTCAGCTCCTGCGCAAGCGCATCGATATCCGATGCTCCCTGCGCCGAATTCTCCTTCACGGCACAGAACTATAGCACCAAATGCATAATGACACTATGCAAATGCGGATCGTGGCGTCGCCCTTCGCCGCCTCGACAGGCTCGGCCGCGATCCCGAACCCGAACCCGAACCGCGGCCGCCCCGACGCGAATCGCTCACTTGCTATTGACAAGCAAGCTTGCTTTTTGCAAGTATGGAACGCGTCCGATCACCGACGAGCCGAAGGAGCCTCTCATGATCTTCGTCAACCTCACCACCACCGACCTCGAACGCAGCAAGGCCTTCTACACGGCGCTCGGCTGCGACATCAACCCGCTCTTCACCGACGAGAACGCGGCCTGCATCGTCTGGGACGAGAACACGTTCTTCATGGTGCTCACCCACGAGCACTTCTCGCAGTTCACCGACAAGCCGATCGCCGACCCGCGCACGAGCGCGCAGGTGATCGTCGCCATCGCCCGAGACTCGCGCGCGCACGTCGACAGCACCGTCGAGGCCGGCCTCGCGGCGGGCGGCAGCGAGCCCCGCGACCGCCAGGACTACGGCTTCATGTATCAGCGCAGCATCGAGGATCCCGACGGCAACCTCCTCGAGTTCACCTACATGGAGCCGCAGGCCGCCGATCAGGGGCCCGAGGCCTACACGGAGGAGCACGGCGAGGGGCCGGATCCGGTTCCGGTCCCGGGGTCCTGAGTTGGCAGCTCGCAGCTACGGCCAGTACTGCGGCGTCACGCGGGCCGTCGAGCTCGTCGGAGAGCGATGGGCGCTGCTCATCGTGCGCGACCTGCTCGTCGGCCCGCGCCGCTACACCGACCTCAAGCAGGGTTTGCCTCGGATCCCGACCAACATCCTCAGCACCCGCCTCAAGGAGTTGCAGGAGGGCGGGGTGGTGCAACGCGTGCCGATCGCGCGCTGCGGGCTCGTCTACGAGCTCACCCCCTACGGCCGGGCGCTCGAGCCGATCATGCTCGCGCTCGGCCGCTGGGGCTTCCAGGCCATGGGCGATCCCGCCGAGGGAGACGCCGTCACACCCGATTCGCTCACGATGGCGCTGCGCACCTCGTTCCGGCCCGAGCGCGCGGTCGACGCCGACTTCGAGTTGCACGTGGGCGACGTCGCGCTGCGCGCGCGGGTGCGGGATCGGGCGCTGACCGTCGTGCAGCTCGTTCCCCCGGCGCCGCCCGTCGGCGGGGCGCTCCCGGCCGGGGAACCCGAATCCGTCATCGTCGCGGGACCCGGCATCCGGGCGCTGATCGGCGGGGAGATCACCGCCGAGGAGGCGCTCGCGCAGGGGATCGTCGAGGTCGTGCGCGGCGACGCCGCGATCCTGGCCGCCTTCGCCGGGATGTTCCGCATCGACCCGCTGCCGGCGGCGGGATCCCGCGGGGTCGGCGCGGATCCCGAGCCCGGAGCCGGCGCCGATCCCGGGCCCGGAGCAGGCCCCCGTACCGGTGCCGATGCCCGCTCCTGATCCGGGAGTCGGGGCACCGGCCGATCCCGCACCCGCATCGGCCGTCCCGCCGCCGAAACCGATCGTGAACCCGTTCGGCCGTTCCGGGGAATACCCTTCGTGAGCACAGATTCCGAGCTGATCGAGCAGTCGATGGAGGATCCCGCCCGTTTCGGCGAGCTCTTCCACCGGCATGCGCCGTCCATCCACCGATACGTCGCGCGCCGCACCGGCGGCACCGTCGCCGACGACGTGACGAGCGAGACCTTCCTCGTCGCGTTCGAGCGCCGCAGCGCATTCGACCTGCGGCGCAGCGACGCGCGGCCCTGGCTGTTCGGGATCGCCACGAACCTCGTCCATCGCCACCGCATCGCAGAGGCACGCACGCTCCGCTCCGCCGAGCGCACGGCCGCAGAACTCCCGCCCCAGAGCGACGCCGACGAGCTCGCGGAGGCCGCCGAGAACCGTCTGGAGGTGCGCCGCCTGGTCCGGGATCTGCGACGCCTCTCGATGGCGGATCGCGACTGCCTGCTGCTGTTCGCCTGGGAGGGACTGAGCTACCAGCAGATCGCGGAGGCCGTGGAGGTGCCCGTCGGCACCGTCCGCTCACGCCTCAACCGGGCGCGCCGCATCCTGCGCGACGCACCGCCCGCCGACATCGCAGTCAAGGAGACCGTCCATGAATGAGTACACCCTGTTGCAGACCCTGCGCGAGGACGTGGCCGAGCCGACACCCGCGCAGCTCGCCCCCGTCTTCGCCCGCCTCGAGCGCGCCATGGCCGCCGAGGCCGCGCGCCCTGCGGTGCACGCTGAGGCGGGTCGCGCCGCCGCAGTGCGTTCCGCGGCGGGCCGTGTTGCC
>JASGDX010000319.1:0-2701 GCA_047606985.1 Leucobacter sp.
GGGCGCCCTCCTCGGCGGAGCCGCGCGCCGCGCGCCGCAGCGAACCGCGGCACGACGATCCGGGATCGCGCTCGCGCTCGGCGCCGCGCTGCTGCTCGGCGGCTGCACGCCCTCGCCCACATCGAGCTACACCGACGGCTCGGGGCAGCGGGTCACCGTCGACTGGGCCGACTACCCCGCAGCCGCGTGGATCGATGCTCAGGCGGTGCTCGACGGGCCGACGGTCGAGCAGACGGAGGAGGCGTCGGCTCGCCTCTTCGCCGAGGTGCAGGATGCGCTCGAGGAGGAGTTCGGCGACGAGTTCGGTCCGTTCGAATGGAGCTCGCGGGACTCGGACGGCGACGAATCCGACGACTGGCTTCCGATGCTCGGCAACGGCTACGGCGGCGAGTCCATGCTCATCACCTACAACTCGCCGACCCGGGAGAGCCCGGCCGCGATCCCCGAGACGGAATGGCAGCGGGTGATCGATACCGTGGCGGAGGTCGCGGCTCGGCACGGGCTCGACCATCGGCAGGAGTACGACGTCGACGAGGGCGCGGTCGAGTGGGAGCGCTCCGAGACGATGCTTCGGGGCGACGCCGAATGGCTCGACGTGAACGTGCGGGACGCGACGCTCGACGACGAGGCCTCGGCCGAGATGCGGCAGAGCGGGTGGCTCGTCTCGGGGATCTCGCTCTTCTACGGCATCAGTACGATCCGGGAGCAGGATCGGGCGGAGTTCGCGGAGCGCGCCGCGCCCTTCGGCGGGCTGGACATCCCTGACGCCACGCACTCCGACTGAGCTGCGCGACCGCGCCGTCGCCGCGCGTTCTGCGCGGATGCCTCGCCCGATACGCTGAGGGCATGCTGGAAGCACCGGGGCGCCTGCGACCGCTGCACCTCGTGGCGGCGCTCGTCGTCTGCCTCGCCGCCCCTGCGTTCTTCGTGGTCGAGCAGCCCGTGCTCGGCTACGCGCTGCTCGCCGCGGGACTCGTGCTCGCCTGGGGAGCCGGGCGCGGAGGCGGGCGCACGGTGCGCCGCACGCCATCCCTGCTGCGGGATCTCTCGCTCGTCGCGATCGGGCTCGTGCTCGTGCGCACCATCCCGCTCGCCGCGGCGCTCGACGACTGGTCGATGCTGAAGTTCGCGCTCGCGCTCGGAGGCGCGGTCGCGGTGCCGTACGCGGTCTCGCGGTGGGCGTACCGGGATCGCGCCACCGCGTTCCCGTGGCGCGGCGGGACGGGGCGCTGGGGACGGGTGCAGTGGGGATGGCTCGCCGCGGTGCTCGTGCTCGGCTGGCTGATCCTGCCCTGGTACTTCATCTCCTCCGGGGTGTACCGGAACTGGCCCGCGGTCGACAGCCCCGACCTCATCGCCCGCCTCTTCGTCGGCGTCGGCGCGGTCGGCATCTGGGACGAGCTCTTCTTCATCTGCACCGTCTTCACCGTGCTGCTGCGGCACTTCCCGGCCTGGCTGGCGAACGCGCTGCAGGCCGTCGTGTTCGTGTCGTTCCTGTGGGAGCTCGGATACCGCGCCTGGGGGCCGGTGCTCACGATCCCCTTCGCGCTGATGCAGGGCTTCATCTACCTGCGCACGCACTCGCTGGGCTACGTCGTGACGGTGCACCTGCTGTTCGACGCGGTGGTGTTCGCGGTATTGGTCCACGCCCACAATCCGCAGTTGTTCGATTGGTTCCTCATCACCGCATAGACCAGGGCGTGGGCTGCTGCTCTCGCCGCCGTGTGCGGCGCTTTCTCGGCCTGGGAAAACGCTGGCGCGTTTTCGCCTACGGCCGGGCACGCCCACAATCCGCAGTTGTTCGATGTGTTCTTGACAGTTCCTTAGTGGGACGGATGGCGGATCGCGATTCCCCCTCGCCTCCGGGATCTCGGCGCTTCGCGCTGAGATCCTGCCGGACCCAGCCGGCGATCGGGAATCGCGATCCGCCATCCACCCGGCCGCTCATCCCTCGCGTAGAGACCCTTCGCGCGCGTGAGAGGTAAAGATCCCGCGTCGCCCGCAGCATGAGGAGGAGGGGAAGGGGGAATGAGGAGGGGATCAGCCGGCCATGAGGGCGGCGAGGCGGCGCACCGCGAAGTCGTAGCCCTGCACGCCGCAGCCCGCGATCACGCAGTCGGCGATGCCCGAGATGTAGGAGTGGTGGCGGAACTCCTCGCGCGCGTGCACGTTGGAGAGGTGCACCTCGGCGACCGGCAGCGCCACAGCGGTAAGCGCATCGCGCAGCGCCACCGAGGTGTGCGTGAAGGCCCCGGGGTTGATGACGATCGCGGCGCAGTCCGCGCGCGCGGCGTGGATGGCGTCGATCAGCACGCCCTCATGATTGCTCTGCACGGCGTGCACCTCGAGCCCGAAGTCGCCGGCCACGCGCGTCACCAGTGCCTCGACGTCGTCGAGGGTCTCCTCGCCGTAGATCTCCGGCTCACGGGTACCGAGCAGGTTGAGGTTGGGTCCGTTCACCAGCAGGATCCGTCTGGTCATGGTGCGTTCCCTCCGCGTCGAAGCCGATACCCCATCGTAGCCGGGGCGGATCCCGAACCCCGCGGTGCCGCAACGGCCCTGCAGCCCCGGCCCCACACCACCCTCAGCCTCAGCCTTGGCCTTGGCCTTGGCCCCAGCCTCAGCCTCAGCTCCAGCCCCACACCACCCTCCCGCTCCCGCATCACGAAATGGGAGTCGCAACACGCCGTCTCGCATAGAA
>JASGDX010000320.1:0-7701 GCA_047606985.1 Leucobacter sp.
ATCGTCACCGCCGGATTCGGGCCGCAGGACCCAGAGACCGGCGAGATGCCCGACGGCATCGAGGCGCAGACCGAGCAGGTGCTCGCGAATGTCGAGAGCGCTCTGACATCCGTTGGATCCTCGCTCGCGGACGTCGTGAAGGCCACCGTGCACCTCGCCGAGCGCGACCGGGACTACGACGGCTTCAACGCGGCCTACGCCCGAAGCTTCTCCAACCCGTTCCCCGTGCGCACGACCGTGGGCAGCGATCTCGACGGAATCCTCGTCGAAATCGACGTCATCGCGGTGCGCAACGCGGGGTGAGCATGTCCGCGGTCGAGCTCCTCCCAGATGTGTGGATCGTCGGAACCGCCGACGCCGCGAGTCCCGCCTTCACCGATCCCTACGACTGCGTGCAGTACCTCATTGCCCGGAACGGCACCGGCGTGCTCATCGACACCGGCACGGGCCGCGGGATCGACAGGACCCTGGCCAACATCGAGCAGGTGCTGCCCCTCGACGCGCTCGCCGGCGCGCTCGTCACGCATTGCCACGCCGACCATGGAGGAGGCGCCGCCGGGCTGCTCGCCGCCGGCGTCGCCGTCCTCGCAAGCGAGCGCACCGCCCGGGCGCTCGAGCAGGCCGACGAGAGCCTCACCCAACTCGGGATCGCGCGGTCGGCCGGAGTCTATCCGAGCGACTATTCGATGGAGCCGGCGCCCGGCATCATGGCGATCGGCTCCGGGCACGTCGTCGAGTTCTCGGGCCGCACGATCACCGCTCTCGAAGGACCCGGTCACTGCGACGGGCACATGTGCTTCGTGCTCGATGCGGACGGCTCGCGCTCGCTGTTCAGCGGCGACACGGTCTTCTCGGGCGGAAGAATCGCCATGCAGGCGATCCGGGACTGCCGGCTCGACGACTACGCGTCCACCGTCATCGCACTCGACGGCCTCGGCATCGCCCGCCTGTTCCCGGGGCACGGTGCTCCCGTGCTCGCTCAGGCCGGCAGGGACATCGGCGCTGCCGCCGCCTCGTTCCGCGCCCTCGTCCCACCACCCAACTTCCTGAGCTCCCCCGGCTTCGAGTAGGAGGAGCTCCGTCCGAGGCCAGCACGATTGCGGCCGGCACGATCGGCGGGCGGCACGATAGCCCGGAGACGCGGATCCATTTGTCAGTTTCAGGGGTATCCCTGCGAGCAAGCCCCTGAAACTGACAAACGGATTTCAGGAGAGGGGCGTCCACGAGCAGGATGGCCCTGCGACGGGCAGTCCTGAGCACCCGGGCGCGAAGACAGACCCGCCCTGGAAAGACGAAAAGGGCGGGGCCACCCGAAGGTGATCCCGCCCTCCCTCGCGAAACGCGAGAAATCGCCGCAGCGAAGGTCCTCAGACGAGCTTGACGCCCGCGCCGGCCTCCTCGAGCTTGGCCTTGGCCTCGTCGGCGGCCTCCTTCTTCGCACCCTCGAGCACGGTCTTGGGAGCCTCCTCGACGAGGGACTTCGCCTCGCCCAGGCCGAGGCCGGTCAGCTCGCGCACGACCTTGATGACCTGGATCTTCTTGTCGCCGACGGTGTCGAGAACGACGTCGAACTCGTCCTTCTCCTCGACGGCCTCGGCGGCAGCGCCGGCGGCCGGGGCGGCGGCGACGGCCACGGGGGCGGCGGCCGAGACGTCGAAGGTCTCCTCGAAGGCCTTCACGAACTCGGAGAGCTCGATGAGGGTGAGCTCCTTGAACTGCTCGAGCAGCTCTTCGGTCGAAAGCTTAGCCATTGTGTTTCTCCTTGATGTCTGCCCTCACGCGGTGCGTGAGAGGCGGGTCTTGTTGGTATCGAACCGGCGAGAGCCGATCCTTACGCGTCCTGCTTCTCCTGCAGCGCGCCGAAGCCGCGTGCGGCCTTGGCGGGCAGAGCGTTGAACAGCTGTGCAGCGCCGACCAGAGCAGCCTGCATGGCGCCTGCGGCCTTGGCCAGCAGCACCTCGCGGCTCTCGAGATCGGCAAGCTTGCCTACCTCAGCGGCGGTCAGGGCGTTGCCATCGAAGTAGCCCGCCTTCACCACCAGCAGAGGGTGTGCCTTAGCGAAGTCACGCAGAGCCTTGGCGACCGCAACGGTGTCACCGTGCACGAAGGCGAGCGCCGAAGGACCGGCGAGCTCGTCATCGAAAGCGGTGATCCCGGCGTTGTTGGCCGCAATCTTGGTCAGCGTGTTCTTCGCCACAGCGTACGTCGCGTGCTCGCGGATGCTGTTGCGGAGATCCCGCAGCTCGGCAACCGTGAGACCGCGGTACTCAGTCAGCAGAACGGCGTCCGACTCTTCAAACTTGCGCTGAAGATCGGCGACCGTAGCGTCCTTCGTAGCCATGGCGCTCCCTAGCTTGTCGTACCCGCGCGGCGGCTGCCGCTCGGGGGCCGCGCCGCTCGGAGCGATTTCGTGCCGGGAAACCCGGGAAACGGAAAAAGCTCCGGCGCGCACGCACGGAGCTTCGGTGAGTTCGGGATCGAGCCCTGCCCTCAAGGAGTTCTGCACCTGCGCTGGTCCCTGCTGATGCAGGCGTTCCGGGATCCTGGGAGGGATCCGTACCGGCGGTCTTTGGCCGGGGAAAACTCTATCACACTTTCGCGGGGGCGTCTCAGATACCGCGGAGCGGGGATCGGATCGGCACGGCCCGCTATCCGGCGACTGCGGCTTCGCCGCGGTCGCTGCCAGACCCAGCCACGCGGACCTTAGCCGATCCGATCCCCGCTCCTCACCATGGGGTCCACCCCGCGAGCTCTCATAGAGGGGTTTTCGGATGCGCAGGCGCACCGCTTCGCGGTGCGCCGCCAGGCCCAGCCAAGCGGGCCCACGCATCCAGCACCCGAACCTCCACCCCGGGGAGCGCCGCCGAGCGCTCATGGAGGGTCTTCTGCAGGGAGGTGCGGCGACGGCGGACAGGCTTGCCCGCTCACTGGTCGGGTCTGGCAGCGACCGCGGCGGAGCCGCAGTCGCCGGAAGTGATCGGAAACGCCGGCCTGCCGGCGACGGCAGGCGCGTCAGTTCGCGGGCTTGAGCATGTAGCCCGCACCGCGCACCGTGTGCAGCATCGGCTCGCGGCCGCTGTCGATCTTCTTGCGCAGATACGAGATGTAGAGCTCGACGACCGTCGACTTGCCGCTGAAGTCGTACGCCCACACCCGGTCGAGGATCTGCGCCTTCGACAGGACGCGGTTCGGATTGCGCATGAGATAGCGCAGCAGCTCGAATTCGGTGTTGGTGACGGTGATCTGTTCGCCGCCCCGCTCGACCTCGTAGCTGTCCTCGTTGAGCGTCAGGTCGCCCACGCGCAGCACCGGATCGGGCTGCTGCGCGAGCGTCAGCTGTGAGCGCCGCACCAGGCCGCGCAGGCGGGCGATCAGCTCCTCCAGGCTGAAGGGCTTGACCACGTAGTCGTCGCCGCCGGCGGTGAGGCCGTTGACCCGGTCTTCGACCGAGTCGAGGGCGGTGAGGAACAGCACCGGGAACATCTCGCCCGAGCTGCGCAGGCGCGCGAGCAGCTGCATGCCGTCGAAGTCGGGGAGCATGATGTCGAGCACGGCGACGTCGGGGCCGAACGACTTGATCTTGTCGAGCGCATCCTGACCGGTGGCGGCCGTCTCGACGTCCCAGCCCTCGTAGCGGAGCGCCATGGCGACGAGCTGCGTGATCGAATCCTCGTCGTCGACGACCAGGGCGCGGATCTTGCCGCCGTCGACCCGTTTCAGTGCTTGCGAATCCATGTGCCGGATACTCCTTACTTCGGGACCCGGGGCAGGCACGAAGAGTCGCCGTGCTCGGGCTCCAGGTCCGCATGTGCCCACTCGAACGCATCGGGTTGATGACACGGCGAGTTTTTTAACGCCGCCGAGCCTATCGCCTAGATCGGAGGAGGGACACCGCACTTTTTACGCATCCGGGGACCGACGATCGCATCTCATCCGACCTCCTCCCCCGGGAAGACGCCCCAGATCGGCGCGACGATGCGGATCACAGCCCGCGACCCGCGCGAATCGCTTCGGCATTCTCTGCACGAACTCTCAGGAAACTCACTGTGATCGGAGTCGGAATCACCGATGATGCGAGACGATTTCCATCCAGCTTCTCCGCCCCGTGCAGGAATTTTCCCGTAGCGCCGCACTGCTTTCGATGCCGGGGAGTCTCGGATGATCCGGCACGCGGAGGCGGACCGGGCGTGGAATCCGGGCCGCGTGCGAGACTGTAACGGTGTCCGATCCGATCCCGAGCTATCTGCAGCGCATGGTGACCGACGGCACCGATCGCATGGCCTGGATGCGGGCGCGGGCGCGCGGGATCACGGCCACCGATGTCGCGAAGCTCTCCACGCCGCGCTCGATCGAGGCCGCGGCGAACGAGAAGCTGCACGGCAGCCGCTTCACCGGCAACGCCTACACCGAGCACGGCAAGGCGAGGGAGCCCGAGATCGCCTCGTGGGTGCTTCGAGAGCACGGGATCTCGCCGAGCCAGGCGCTGTTCCACGCCGAGGGCGACCTGCGCCACCTCGCGACCCCGGACGGGCTGGTGCAGCGCGCGCACGGCACCATCGAGCTCGCCGAGATCAAGACGACCAACAAGGAGTGGCGCTCGATCCCGCGCAACTACCTGCGCCAGATCTGGTGGCAGCAGTACGTGCTGGGCGCCGAGCGCACCCTGATGGTGTGGGAGCGGCACGAGGACTTCGTGCCGGTCGGCGCTCCCGAGTGCCGGTGGGTGGATCGCGACGACAACGAGATCGAGCGCCTCGTGAAGCTCGCGAGCCGGCTCATCGACGTGCTCATCACGCGCACGAGCTGAGACCGGGACCGGGTAGGGATCGCCCCGAGGGCGGAGAACCGACCCGTTTCGGGGCCCTCGGGTCGCTTTTCCGTCCTTCGAGGCGATTCGGGATCGCGCACTGCGGGCGCTCGGGATCGCGCACTGCGGGCGCTCGGGATCGCGCCCTGCGGGTTCGACCGGGATCGCGGATGCACGGGATCGCGCTCTGCGGGTTCGACCGGCTGTCGGGCCGGCGCCTAGAAGAAGCCGCCTGGACGATCCGCCCCGGGCGGCACGGCCCCCGATGCGGCTCCCGCTCCGAAGCCGGGCGCCGCGCCCGGCATCGCGGCGAGCCGCTGCTGCACCCGTGTGGCGTGCTCGTAGTTGCGCTCCATGAGCTCGCGCAGCGCGTCGGCGATGTCCTGCGCGCCGGGCACGTCCTCGAGGCGCAGGCTCTCGGCACCGTGCAGCAGCTCGATGTCGCCGGCGCCCCGCATCCGCTGGAGCGGACCCCGGCGGGTGCGCACCTCGCGCACCCGGTCGAGGGGCAGCTCCGAGCGCTCGTGCACGAACAGTCCCTGCCGCACGATCACGCGTCGGGTCGTGACGGTGGTGCGGTGCGCGAGCCACGCCAGCACCGGCAGCACGCCGAGCAGCAGGCCCAGCACCAGCGCCACGAACGCGGCGAGCAGGTTCATCCACAGCTCGGGGAGCGCGCCCACCCAGTACCCGGCGGCGGCGGACAGCACGATCAGCACGAGCACCGGAGGCACGAGCCTGCGCCCGTGCCGCCTGAACCTGAGCACCGCGACCTCCGACTGCGAATAGCTCGCAGGGGCGGGGCCGAGGATCGACTCGACCTCCGCCGCGATGGAACGCGGATCGGACATGCTCCTATTCTGCCCCGTTCGGCTGCGAGCCCGCGCCGAAGCCGTTCAGCCCGTCGACCGCGCCAGTCGCGGCACGGCCTCGATCAGTTCGCGCCCGTAGGCGGAGCGCGGTGCTGCGAAGAACTCGGGCCCGCCCGTCTCGACCACGGCCCCGGCCCGCATCACGAGCACGGAGTCGCACAGCTCGTGCACCACGGCCAGGTCGTGCGATACGAACACCAGCGCGAGGCCCAGCCGCTGCCGCAGGCCGTGCAGCAGCTCGATCACGCTCGCCTGCACCGACACGTCGAGGGCGCTCGTGGGCTCATCGGCCACGATCACCCGGGGCTCGACGGCGAGCGCGCGCGCCAGCGCGACCCGCTGCCGCTGACCGCCCGACAGCCGATGCGGATACGAGCTCGCGAGCGAGGGGTCCAGCCGCACGAGTTCGAGCAGATCCGCGATGCGCTCGCGCACGCCGTCCCGCGGCACGATCCGGTGCCGCCGCAGCAGTTCGCCCAGCGTCTGGGCAACCGTCATGCGCGGATCGAGTGAGGAATAGGGATCCTGGGGCACGAGCTGCATCGTGCGGGCGAGCCCCGGCGTGCGACGACTCGGGAGCGGATCGCCGTCGAGCAGGATCCCGCCTGACGCGGGCCGCAGCTGCCCCACGAGGGCGCGGGCGAGCGTCGTCTTGCCCGAGCCCGACTCGCCGACGACGCCGAGCGCCCCGCCGCGCGCGAGCGAGAGCGACACTCCCGACACCGCGACGAAGCCGCCGTAGCGCACCTCGAGGTCCCGCGCTTCGAGCAGGGGAGGATGCGGGATCGCGGGATCGCGGATCGCGCCGTTGTGCGCGCCAGCCGGGGAAGGCGACCGGGGGGCGACCGGCGCGGCCGCGGCTGGGACTGGGACTGGGGCTTGGGATGCGGATGCGGGATCCGGCACGATCGCGGGATCGGCCGCCGTCGCTTCGGCGCCGGCCTCGTCCGGGGGTCGCCGCACCGCTCCGGGATCGGGTGCTGCTGCGGGATCGGGATCGGGCAGCCTCGGCACCGCCTCCAGCAGGGCGCGGGTGTAGGGGTCGCGCGGATCCCGCACCACCCGCTCCGCCCGCCCCGACTCGACCTCGCGGCCGGCCCGCATCACCAGCACGCGCTCGCACATCGAGGCGACCACCGCGAGATCGTGGCTCACGAACACGAGCGTGAGGCCGCGCTCGCGCCGCAGCCGGTCGAGCAGTTCGAGCACCCGGCGCTGCACGGTGACGTCGAGCGCGGTGGTCGGCTCGTCGCACAGCAGCACGGCGGGGTCGCGTGCGAGCGCCATCGCGATCACCGCCCGCTGCCGCTGCCCGCCCGAGAGCTGGTGCGGATAGGCGCGGGCGATGCGCTCGACGTCGGGCAGGCCCACCTGTCGCAGCAGCTCGAGCACGCGGACGCGCGCCGAGCCGGGATCGGCGTCCGGCCGGGCAACGGGCCCGGGACCGTCGGGGACGCTCCGCACTCCGCGCTCGCCCCGCACTGCGCGCGCTCCACGTGCACCGCGCTCGCGCCGGCGCACCGCGTCCGCAGCCTCGACGGCCTCGCGCAGCTGCACGCCGACGCGGGTGAGGGGGTCGAGCGCGGTGAGCGGGTCCTGGAACACCATGCCGACCGGCCCGCCGATCTCCACCTCGCCGCCCGCCACCCGGGTGCCGGAGGGCATCATGCCGAGCAGCGCCCGCAGGGTGAGGCTCTTGCCGGAGCCCGACTCCCCCACGATGCCGAGGGCCTCGCCCGGCGCCGCTGCGAGGTCGAGCCCGTCGACGAGCGGCGATCCCGCAGCCGCTCCGCGGCCGACCGCAGTCTCGACGCGCAGCGCGCGCACCCGCACCGCGCCCCGCGCGGGCGCGGGCCGAGACTCATCTGCCGAAATCGGTGTCGAAAACGGTCTTATCACAGTCGACGATCCGACCGTTTGCTACCCCGATTTCGCAGCAGGGTTGGCGAAGGCGGAACGCACAGCGGGACCGCCCACCCGCAGCGCATCCCCCACGCCGTCCCCGAGCAGCGACAGCGCCAC
>JASGDX010000321.1:0-4180 GCA_047606985.1 Leucobacter sp.
CCCGCCCCACCCTCACCCCCACCCTCACCCAGCACCCGACGAAGGAGCCCCCATGAACGCCCGCATCGCCTCCGCCCCCATCAGCTGGGGCGTCATCGAGGTCCCCGACTGGGGCCTGCAGCTCGACCGGGAGCGCGTGCTCGCCGAGATGGTGGGCCTCGGCATCGAGGCGACCGAGTTCGGCCCCGAGGGCTTCCTGCCCGATGCGCCCGCCGAGCGGGCCGAGACGCTCGCCGCTGCCGGCCTGCGCGCGGTGGGCGGCTTCTTCCCCGCGGTGCTGCACCGGGCGGACGAGGATCCGCTGCCTGCGATCGAGCGCGAGCTCGAGGCGTACGTCGCGGCGGGCGCCGGCACCCTGGTGCTGTCGGCCGTGACGGGCGAGGCCGGCTACGACGGCGCCGCCGAGCTGAGCGAGGAGGAGTGGTCGACGCTGCTCGCCAACCTCGACCGCGCGCTCGACGCAGCGGCCGCGGTGGGTGTCGTCGCCACGCTGCACCCGCACCTCGGCACGGTGGTGGAGCGCCCGGATGCCGTGGCGCGCGTGATCGCGGGATCCCGCATCGGCATCTGCTTCGACACAGGCCACTACACCCTCGGCGGCGGCGACCCCGTCGCGCTCGTGGAACAGCACGCCGATCGCATCGCGCACGCCCACCTCAAGGATGTGAGCCTCGAGGTGGCCGCCCGCGTGCGCGCCGGTGAGATCGACTACCGCGAGGGCGTGCGCCAGGGCATGTACCAGGCGCTCGGCGCTGGCGACGCCCGCATCGCCGAGATCGTCGCCGCGCTGCGCAGAGCCGGCTACGACGGCTGGTACGTGCTCGAGCAGGACACCGTGGTCGAGAGCGAGCACGACGCCGCTCGCGCGCTTGAGAACGCGCGGCGCAGCGTCGAGTTCATACGCGCGGCGGTCGCGGCGTGAGCGGGGCTGATGCGGTCGATGCCGCTGTCGGCACGGGTGCGGTGGGCACGGGTGCGGTCGGCGGTTCGGGATCGGCGGGCCCGGGCACCGGCGCCGCTGCGGGCGGTAAGTGCGGTTCGGGATCCGGGGGCGCCCCGATGCGCATCGGCTTGCTGGGCGCGTCCCGCATCGCCGAGCTGGCGATCACCGAGGCGAGCCGCGAGACCGGCGACATCCGGGCCGCGGTGGCGGCCAGGGATCTCGAACGCGCCCGTGTATACGCCGAGGGGCATGGATACGAGAGGATTTGCGGGAGCTACCAGGAGCTCGTCGCCGACGACTCCCTCGATCTGATCTACATCGGCCTGCCCAACGGGTTGCACGCCGAATGGACGGTGCGCGCGCTCGAGGCCGGCCGCAGCGTGCTCGTGGAGAAGCCGTTCGCGTCGAACCTGGCGGAGTTCGACGCGGTCGCCGCGCGCATGGACGGCGCTGCGGGCTGGGCCTGGGAGGCGTTCCACTACGCCGATCACCCCGCCGTGCATCGGCTCGTCGAGATCGTGCGCTCCGGCGAGATCGGCGAGATCCGCTCGGCCGACGTGCGCATGGACATGCCGGCCCCTCCCGCGAGCGATCCGCGCTGGAGCTACGATCTGGCCGGTGGAGCGCTGATGGACGTGGGCTGCTACGCGCTGCACGCGCTGCTGCTGCTCGGAGATGCCCTCGGCGAGCGCCCGGAGCTGATCTCGGCCGAGGCCGACCCGTACGCCGGAGACGCGCGCGTCGACGCAACCGTGCGCGCGCGGTTGATGCTCGGCGGTGCGCCCGTCGCGCTGCACGCGAGCATGAACGACCCGTGGGACTTCGGCCTGCGGGTGACGGGCGGCCTCGGCGAGGCGATCCTGCCGAACTTCGTGAAGCCGCAGGAGGACGACCGCCTCATCGTGCGCACCTGGAGAGGGGCCGGTGGCACGGGCGCCGCAGGCGATGCGCATGTCGCGGAGCGCGTCGAGCGCATGGGCGCGGTATCGAGCTACGTCCATCAGCTGCGGCGAGTGCGCGCGGCATTGCGGAGCGGAGAGCGCTCGGAGGAGCTGATGGATCGCTCTCGCCGCACGATGGCGCTGATCGACGAGGTATATGCTGCGATCGGCATGCCCCTGCGGCCCGGGCGCTTCGGCGCCGTCGGTTGAGCGGATCCCAGGCGCTCCCGCCGATCGAGCGAGCCCGCAGGATCCCCGCTGATTGAGCGAGGCCGGCGGCTCCCCCCGCTGATTGAGCGAGCTTGCGAGCGCTGCGGTGAGCGAGGAGCGAAGCGACGAGTCGGAGCACTGGAATCGAGGACCGGAGCTTCCGCCCGGGGTTTCGATACTTCGACTCGCTGCGCTCGCTCAGCACGGCGCTTCCTCGTTCCTCGGTCGCTCAACCGGCGGAGCACCATACCCCCCGCGACACACTTCGAAGGAGAAGCACATGCAGCAACTCATGGCCGGAAAGATCCTGCTCGTGACAGGCGGCACCCAGGGGCTCGGCCTGGCGATCGCGGAGGCGGCGGCGCGCGAGGGCGCGGCCGGTGTCGCGATCGTGGGACGCGATCCCGAGAAGGCCGCGCCGGCGGAGCAGGCGATTCAGGATCGCGCAGCCGGAACCGGGGCCGAGACCCTCGCGATCACGGCGGACCTGGCGCTGCCGGGCGAGGCCGAGCGGGCGGTGGCCGAGACGATCGCGCGCTTCGGCCGCATCGACAGCCTCGTCAACGCGGCGGGTGCGACGAGCCGCGGCACACTGCTGGACACGACGCGCGAGCTGCTCGACGAGCACCTCGCCGTCAACCTCGTGGCGCCGTTCATGACGATGCAGGCCGCCGTCGCCGACATGCGGGGGCGGGGCGAGCCAGGCACGATCCTCAACATCATCACGATGTCGATGCACGGCGGACAGCCCTACCTCGCGCCCTACGTCGCCTCGAAGGCGGGTCTCGCGGGGCTCACGAGGAACGCGGCCTTCGCGCACCGCTTCGACCGGATCCGCATCAACGGCCTCAACATCGGCTGGACGGCCACTCCGGGCGAAGCCGTGACGCAGCGCACGTTCCACGGCGCGGGCGACGACTGGCTCGCCGAGGCCGCGGCGGCGCAGCCGATGGGCAAGCTCGGTCAGCCCGACGAGATCGCCGACGCGGTCGTCTTCCTGCTGAGCGATCGCAGCGGCGTGGTCACCGGCTCGATCATCGACTGGGATCAGAACGTGCCGGGCGCCTACGACCAGTAAGGTGCGCGCCGAGAGGCCACGACTTCACCCAGACGCCACGATATTCGCGCGAGTATCGTGGCGTCTCGGGAAGATCGTGGCGTTTCGGCGCAACCGCGGCGGCTCGGCGGGCTGGCGCCCGATCCCGCCGCCCAAGCCCTACCCCCGCGCGATGCTCCTGAAGCCGCGCAGGCGCAGGCTGTTGCCCACCACGAACACGCTCGAGAACGCCATCGCGGCACCGGCGAGCATCGGGTTGAGCATGCCGAGGGCGGCGATCGGGATCGCGGCCACGTTGTAGGCGAAGGCCCAGAAGAGGTTCGTCTTGATCGTGGCGAGCGTCTTGCGGGAGAGCCGGATCGCGTCGACGGCGCCGAGCAGGTCGCCGCGCACGAGGGTGATGTCGGAGGCCTCGATCGCCACGTCGGTTCCGGTACCCATCGCGAGGCCCAGGTCGGCCCGCGCGAGCGCGGGGGCGTCGTTGACGCCGTCGCCCACCATCGCGACGACGCGACCCTCGCCCTGCAGGCGGGCGATCACGTCGACCTTGTCCTGCGGCAGCACCTCGGCGATGACCCGCTCGATGCCCACCTCGGCAGCGATGCGGCGCGCGACCGCCGCGTTGTCGCCCGTGAGCAGCACGGGGTCGAGCCCGAGCCCCTTGAGCCGCGCGATCGCCTCGGCGCTCGTCGGCTTGACAGCGTCGGCGACGACCAGCGCGCCGCGGGCACGACCGTCCCAGCCGACCGCGACCACGGTCTTGCCCTCTTCCTCGGCGCGGGCCTTCGCGGCTGCGACCTCGGGCGAGAGCTGCTGCGACCAGTCGGCCAGCAGCGACTCGCGGCCTACGATCACGGCGAGCCCGGCGACCACGCCCGTCACCCCCTTGCCCGCGACGTTCGCGAAGCCCTCGGGCGCGGGCAGCGGGCCCGTCTCCGCGGCAGCGGCGACCGCGATCGCCTGCGCGATCTGGTGCTCAGAGGCGTGCTCGAGCGCGCCGGCGAGGCGCAGCAGCTCGGCGCGCTCGAC
>JASGDX010000322.1:0-5657 GCA_047606985.1 Leucobacter sp.
CTCGGGTGCCAGCCGGTACTCGACGTTCACGGTGACCGCCCCGAGATCCTCGACCATCGGGACCAGACGCTGATGATCGTCGCGTCGCTTTCCCATGATCGTGCCGCCGCCGTGAATGTTGTACAGACAAGGCAGGGCACCCGCCGCATTGCGCGGACGGATGATCGTGATCTCGAGATCCGGTGCTCCCACTGGACCGGGGATCAGACGATCCTCGTAATCGATTGCCCGGGCGCCGATGATCTGGGCGAGTGGAGGCGTCGGCAGGCCTCCCTCGCGCAATGCAGGGATCTGCTCGAGCGTCGGTATCTGGTCGCTCCGGGGAACGTGGCGAAGGATCTCGGCGAGGGCCGGATCGAATGGAACGGATGCAATGGTCAAGCTTGTTCTCCTCGTCGAGAAGCTCGCGGCGAATCGACTCGCCCGGTTCTCAGGAATTCTACGCATGTAGAAAACTTGGGTCAAGGCTTCATCTACGACGAAGGGCCGGGGCGCATCGCGCCCCGGCCCCGATCCCGAACCTGCGAACAGGCCCCGGGATGCGTCTTACAGCGTCTCGCCGAGCTTGAAGCCCTTCACCTCGTCGCCCTCGCGGGTGTACGAGAAGCCGTCGGCGCCGATGGTCACGGCCATCTCGCTGTCGTCGGTGCGCTTGATGACGGGCTGCGGGTTGCCGTCGAGATCGAGCACGAGCGAGCCGTCGGTGTACCACGAGGGCACGACCGGGTTGCCCCACCAGTCGCGGCGCTGGTTGTCGTGCACGTCCCAGGTGACGACCGGGTTGTCGGGGTCGCCGGTGTAGTAGTCCTGGGTGTAGACCTCGACGCGGTGGCCGTCGGGATCGCGCAGGTACAGGTAGAACGCGTTCGAGACGCCGTGGCGGCCCGGTCCGCGCTCGATGGTGTCGGACTTGCGCAGCGAGCCGAGCTTGTCGCAGATCGCGAGGATGTTGTGCTTCTCGTGGGTCGCGAAGCACACGTGGTGCATGCGGGGGCCGTCGCCGCCGGTCATGGCGGTGTCGTGCACGGTCGCCTTGCGGCGCATCCATGCGGCGTAGACGGTGCCCTCGTTGTCCTGGATGTCCTCGGTGACTCGGAACCCCAGGTTCTGCATGTAGCCCACGGCGCGGGGCACGTCTGGGGTGATCTGGTTGAAGTGATCCAGGCGCACGAGCTCGCCGGGGATGTGCAGGTCGTAGCGCCACGACATGCGCTCCTGGTGCTCGGTCTGGTAGAAGAACTCGTACGGGAAGCCGAGCGGGTCGACCACGCGCACCGAGTCGCCGATGCCCTTGACGAAGCCGTCGGGGTTGCGGCGCACGTCGCAGCCGAGCTCCTCGTAGAAGGCGACGGCCTTGTCGAGATCCTCGGGGGTGCGCACGCGGTAGGAGAACGCGGCGACCGCCGCGACAGTCCCCTTGCGCAGCACGAGGTTGTGGTGGATGAACTCCTCGGTCGAGCGGAGGTAGATCGCCTCGTCGTCCTCCGCCGTCACGTACAGGCCGAGCACGTCGACGTAGAACTCGCGCGACGCGGCGAGGTCGGTGACGATGAGCTCCATGTAGGCGCAGCGCAGGATGTCGGGCGCCGGCGAGGTTGCCGTGGGGATCGGGTTGTCCGAGACGATCGGGGCTTCCTTGGTGACCCAGAAGCCGGCGGACTGCTTGTCTTCTTCGTTGAGTTTTGCCATGGTCATGCTTCCTTGCGTATGGGTGGGTGGTTACTTGCCTGCACCGAAACGCGGCGAGTGCGCCTCGTTCAGCGTGATCTGGATCGACTGCGCAGTGGTGTAGAAATCGACCGAGCGGTAACCGCCCTCGCGGCCGAGGCCCGAGGCCTTCACGCCGCCGAACGGGGTGCGCAGGTCGCGCACGTTGTTCGAGTTCAGCCACACCATGCCCGAGTCGATGCCGTTCGCGAAGTTGTGCGCGCGCTTCAGGTTCGAGGTCCACACGTAGGCCGCGAGACCGTACCTGGTGTTGTTGGCGAGCTCGAGCGCCTCCTCGTCGGTGTCGAACGGGGTGATCGCGACGACGGGGCCGAAGATCTCCTCCTGGAAGATGCGGGCGTCGGGCGCGACGTCGACGAACACGGTCGGGGCGACGTAGTTGCCCTCGGGGAAGCCCTCGGGGCGACCGCCGCCGGCGACGAGGCGTCCCTCGGTCTTGCCGATCTCGACGTAGCTCATCACCTTCTCGAAGTGGCTCGGGTGCACGAGCGCGCCCACCTCGGTCGCGGGATCCGAGGGCAGGCCGATCACGATGTTCTTCGCGCGCTCGGCGTAGCGGGCCACGAAGTCGTCGTAGATCGAGCGCTCGACGAGCACGCGGCTGCCGGCGGTGCAGCGCTCGCCGTTCAGGCTGAACACGCTGAACACGGTGGCGTCGAGCGCCTCCTCGAGGTCGGCGTCGGCGAAGACGACCGACGGGCTCTTGCCGCCGAGCTCGAGCGAGAGGCCCTTGAGGAAGGGCGCGGCGTTGGTCGAGATCATCGCGCCGGTCGAGCTGTCGCCGGTGAACGAGATGAGCGGCACGTCGGGGTGCTTCACCAGGGCGTCGCCGGCGACGCCGCCCGAGCCGAGGATGAGGTTGAACACGCCGTCGGGCACGCCGGCCTCGCGGAAGATCTCCGGCCACAGGCCCGCCGAGAGCGGGGTGTAGCTGGCCGGCTTCAGCACGACGGTGTTACCGGTGGCGAGGGCCGGGGCGAGCTTCCACGACTCCTGCATGAACGGCACGTTCCAGGGGGTGATGAGGCCCGCGACGCCCTTGGGCTTGCGGTTCACGTAGTTGATCTGGCGGCCGGGCACCTTGGTGACGTTGTCGTGCTCGGCGACGATGAGGTCGGCGAAGAAGCGGAAATTCTCGGCCGCGCGGCGCGCCTGGCCCTTGGCCTGCGTGATGGGCAGGCCCGAGTCCCAGCTCTCGAGGAGCGCGAGCTGCTCGTCGCGCGACTCGATGATGTCGGCGGCCTTGTGCAGGATGCGCGAGCGCTCGCGGGGGAGCATCTTCGGCCAGGGGCCCTCGTCGAAGGCGCGCTTCGCCGCGGCCACCGCGCGCTCGACATCGCCCTTGCTCGCCGAAGCGGCCTTGGCGTAGACCTCGTTCGAGACGGGCTCGATGACGTCGAACGTCGCGTCGCCCTCGGCGTCGACGAACTCGCCGTCGATGAAGAGCTGGATCTTATCGGGCAGCCCGGCGGGCTTTTCGTAAGTCATGATCTCTGCTTTCCTTGTGGGTTGATGGTTGGTGGGCTGTTGGATTCCTGGGGCAGGGGATCGCGCGGCGCTCAGGCCGCCGACGCCTCCGCGCGCTGCTTCGTCTGCTGGTGCTCGAGCACCGCGTTCAGGGTGATGAGTCGATGATCCCTCGCCGCGAACTCGATGTCGAGGGCCGTCGCGCCGCTTTCGATGAGCTCGAGCAGCCGGTCGTGCTCATCGACCGATTCCTGCGCTCTTCCCGGCACGAAGCTGAATGAGGAGTTGCGCAGCACCTTCATGCGGTTCCAGCCGCGGTGCACGAGGTCGAGGATGTGCGGGTTGGGGCAGGTCTCGAACAGCACCGCGTGGAACTCGAGGTTGAGTTCGGTGAAGCGCTGCGGATCGAAGGCCGTGAGCGATTCGCGCATCGTCAGGTTGACGAGACGCGCGCGGCGGATCTGGTCCTCGGTGATGTGCGGGGCCGCCAGTGCGGTCGCATAGCCCTCGACGAGCGCGAGCGTCTGCATCGTCTGGAGGTACTCGGTCTCCTTGACGAGGGAGACCTGGGCGCCGACGTTGCGCTCGAAGGTGACGAACTGCTCGGCCTCGAGGCGGCGGATCGCCTCGCGCACCGGCACGACCGACATGCCGAGCTCGTGCGCGAGACTCGCCAGGACCAGACGGTAGCCGGGAACGTACCTGCCGTCGTCGATCCGATCCCGGATCAGGCGGTACGCTCGCTCCGACTTTGACTCGGCTCCTGAGGCTGCGGCCATGGCTACGCCTGCGCTTCCTTCTCGGCCCGCTCCGCCTCGTACCGCGCGCGCCACTCGGCGTTCATGGGGAAGAGCCCGTCGACCGGGGCGCCCTTCGCGACCTGATCGGCGACCCAGGCGTCGGCCTCCTCCTGGGCGGCGGCCTCGCGGGCCACCTCCTCGAGCAGGAACGGCGGGATCACGATCACGCCGTCGCGGTCGCCCATGATGATGTCGCCCGGCTGCACGGCCGCGCCGCCGCAGGCGATGGTCACGTCGACCTCCCAGGGCACGTGCCTGCGGCCGAGCACGCTGGGATGCGCGCCCTGCGAGAACACGGGGATCTCGAACTCCTGCACGGCCGCGTAGTCGCGCACGCCGCCGTCGGTCACGACGCCTGCCGCGCCCCGGTACTGGGCGCGCAGCGCGAGCACGTCGCCCACGGTGCCGGTCTGGGGGATCCCGCGCGCCTCGACCACGAGCACCTCGCCCGCGTTCACGGTGTCGAACGCGCGCTTCTGCGCGTTGAAGCCGCCGCCGTACTCCTTGAACAGGTCGGGGCGGAACGGGATGAAGCGCAGGGTCTTCGCGGTGCCGAGGATCCTGTCTCCCTCGTGGTTGGGGTGCACGCCGTCGATGAAGATGTCGACGTAGCCGCGCTTGCGCAGCGCCGCCGACACCGTGGCGACCGCGACGCCGTCGAGCAGGGCGCGGATCTCGTCGGTGAGCGGGCCTGCGGATGCGGGATCCGCGTCGCCGTCGAGCGGGGAGGCCTTGCCCGCGGCCACCGCCGCGGCGTGCGCGGCCTCGTCGCCCCACGCCTCGATGCGCTGCTTGTCGTCGATCGCGGGCGTGTTGCCGAAATCGCCGAACGCCGTGGTGCCCTGCGTGACCGTGGTGACGAGACGGCCGCTCGTGGGGGCGCCGGGGGCGCTCGGGGCGTCGACCTCGACCTCCACCACGTCGCCCGGCACCAGCACCGACGAGCCCGCCGGGGTGCCGGTGAGGATCACGTCGCCCGTCTCGAGGGTCATGTGCTGCGAGAGATCGGCGACGAGCTGGCCGAAGGGGAACTTCAGAGTGTCGCTCGTGTCGTCCTGCACCAGTTCCCCGTTGACCCAGGTGCGCACCCGGAAATCGCCCTCGCCGAGGCCCTCGGCCGGAATCGCCTTCGGGCCGATCGGGGTGTAGCCGTCGCCGCCCTTGTTGCGCACGTTCGAGCCCTTGTCGGCCGCGCGCAGGTCGTACAGGCCGAAGTCGTTGGACGCGGTCACGGCCGCGACGTGCTTCCAGCCGTCCTCGGGGGAGACCCAGCGGGCCGGCTCGCCGATGACGAGCGCGATCTCACCCTCGAAGGCCAGCAGCTCCGTGCCCGCCGGGCGCTCGATCGTGCTGCCGGTGGGGGCGAGCGAGGACGCCGGTTTGAAGAAGTATGAGGGGAACGCGGGGGTGCGGCCCCGCTGCGCGATGCGCGACGGGTAGTTGAGGTGGACGGCAATGATCTTGCCCGGCGTCTCGATGCCCAGCTGCTCGAATCCGTATGTCATGGCGACCTCGCTCATCTCATCGTGCCGGGATGCGGGATCCCGAGCTCGTTGTATCTCTTATCGTATACGATCTGTCAGGGTTTGGGAAGGGGGTGTGGGGAGGATCTCGCCGAGCGGAGGATTTTCCGGCCCTTCACGCGCAAACGGCCCGAAAAAA
>JASGDX010000323.1:0-4227 GCA_047606985.1 Leucobacter sp.
CGAGCGCGGATCCGCCCGCCGCCGCCTGCCGGGCGCCGCCGGCCAGCTCGGAGGCGCCGCCCGCCAGCTGCGAGGCGCCGTCGGAGAGCTCGGTCGCCCCGCCCGCCAGCTCGGAGGCGCCCCCCGCGAGCTGCTCGGCGCCGGTCGCCAGCGTCTCCGCGCCGTCGGCGGCGGAGCGGGTGCCCTGCGCGAGCGCGGTTCCGCTGACCTTCAACTGCTCGATGGGCGACGCGGGATCGGTGCTCGCCGCGCCCTGGAGCTGCGCGATGAGCTGGTCGAGGCCCGCGACGGCGGCCGCCTTGTCGTCGCTCGGCACGACGTCGTTCTGGATCAGATCCCGCAGCTGCGTGAGCGGTTCGACGGCCGCGCCGGCCCCGCTCTGCAGGCCGCTGAACGCGGTGCTCACGCCGTCGGTGTACTGCTCGATGCCGGTGGCGAGGCCGGCGAGGCCCGGGTTGCCGGCGCCGTCGCCCGAGGCGAGCAGGCGCACGCCCGCGGCGAGCTCCCCGGCGCCCGACGACAGCTCCCCGGCTCCGGTCGCGAGCGCGCCGGCTCCGTCGGAGACGCCGGTCGCGCCGGTCGACAGCCCACTCGCCCCATCGGCGACGCCGGTGATGCCGGTGGAGAGCTGTCCCACGCCTGACGAGAGCGCGCTCGCCCCCGCGGCGAGCTCGTTCGCGCCGCCCGACAGCTCGCCGACGCCGGAGGCGAGCTGCGAGGCGCCCGACGACAGCTCCCCGGCCCCGCTCGACAGCTGCTGCGTCCCGGCGGCCAGCTGCTGCGTCCCGGCGGCCAGCTGCGAGGCGCCGTCCTCGAGCTGCTCGCCGCCGCCGGCGAGCTGCGTCGCGCCGTCGGCCGCGTCGCCGAGTCCGCTGTGCAGCTCGGTCATGCCCACGAACACGCCGCCCACGAACTGCGATCCGAGCTGCTTGTTGAGCACGGCCGTGGCCGTCTGGGTGACGATGCCCGAGAGCGCGGTGTCGATGAGGCGGCCGCGGTCGCTCTCCGCGATGTCGATGCGGGCGGTCTCGGCCTCATCGGGGCCGCTCGAGAGCGAGGTCGCCGCGGCCGAGAAGTTCTCGGGGATCGTGACGACGGTGGCGTAGCGGCCGTCGTCGAGGCCCGCCTGCGCGTCGTCCTCGTCGGTGAGCACCCACGTGAAGTTGGCGTCGGCGGAGCCGTCATCGTCCTCGGAGGCGGAGCCCGATCCCGAACCCGATCCGTCGTCGCCCGACGACGACCCGCCGCCGATCAGCTCGCCCGCGAGCACGCGGCCCAGCGGCACGGTCTGCCCGTCGACCTCGACCGGCTCGTCGTGGTTGACGACCGCCGCGGTGACGGTGTCGAGCCGCTCGGTCGGGTTCCAGAGACCCCACAGCAGCACGCCCGCCACGGTGAGCGGGACGAGCACGAGGCCCAGGACGGTGGTCCAGCGCACGGGCCTGTCGCCGGTGCGCCGCGCGAAGGTGCCGCTCATCGGACGCCTCCTTCCATGATCAACTCGGGTTGCGAGGGAGCGGGTTCGACGAACGCGGCGCCGTCAGGCAGCAGCCGCTCGGCGAGCTCGCGCCCGCCCAGCACCACCACGGCCGGGCCGCTGGCCGATCCCGCACCATCGCGCCCGCGCGCAGCGCCCCGGCTCATCTCGACCGCCGCTGCGGCGAGCGCCGAGCGGGCGCTCTCGACGAGGGCGAGGGGCAGCGGTCGCCCGGCGGCCGCCCGCAGGTCGAGCAGCAGCAGGGCCGGCCGATCCCGCAGCGCATCGCGCAACGATTCGGGATCCGCCCACGCCGACCGCGCCCGCAGCGACGAGGCGCGCTCGGGCAGCAGCAGCCCGTCGACCTTCAGCGTGCCGGCGACGACGGGGCCGCGGCCGACGAGGGCCTCCGCGAGCGGCAGGGACGCGGGATCGCGCGGATCGAGCAGCAGCGTCTCGCCGGGCGCGACCCGCAGATCGGGCACCCGCGCCCCGTGGGGCAGCAGCAGGCGCTCGGAGGCGATCGTCGCGCCCGGCAGATCGGCCGGCCAGCCGGCGTGCGCGATCTCCCTGGCCAGCCCCTCGCCCTCGACGTCGAAGGCGGGCAGCGCCTTGGCGAGCCATCGCGGCATCCACCAGGCGCGATCGCCCAGCAGCGCCAGCACCGCGGGCACGAGGGTCATGCGCACCACGAACGCGTCGACGAACACGCCGACGGCGAGCCCCAGCGCGATCACCTTGATCGAGGGATCGCCCTCGGGCACGAACGCCGCGAACACCGCGAACATGATGAGCGCGGCCGCCGTCACCACCTTCGCGCTGCCCACGAAGCCGCGCTGGATCGCGTCGCGCGCGCTCGCCCCGTGCACGTACTCCTCGCGGATGCGCGACACGAGGAACACCTCGTAGTCCATGGCCAGGCCGAAGAGCACGCCCATCAGGATGATCGGCATGAAGCTCAGCACCGGCCCGGTCGACGCGACGTGCAGCGCGTCGCCGAACCAGCCCCACTGGAACACCGCCACGACCGCGCCGAACGCGGCCCCCACCGACAGCAGGTAGCCGAGCGTGGCCTTGATCGGCACCCAGATCGACCGGAACACCATGGCGAGGAGGATCAGCGACAGCCCGACCACCATGATGCCGAAGGGCAGCAGCGCGTGCATGAGCATCTCGGAGACGTCGATGCCCACCGCGGTGAAGCCGGTCACGGCGAGGCTCACCCCGTACTCCTGCTGCCACTCGTCGTGCATGTCGCGCAGGGCCTGCACCAGCTCGGCGGTGCTCTCGGCGTGCGGGCCCTCCTCGGGCACCACCTGGATGATGCCCGTGTCGGCGCCCTGGTTGGGGGTGGCGAGGGGCACATCGGCGACGCCCGGCACCTGCTCGACCTCGGCCTTGAGGTCTTCCATGAGGCCGAGCGGATCGTCGCTCGTGATGATCGAGCCGGTGAGCAGCAGCGGGCCGTTGTGGCCCTCGCCGAAGTGCTCGCCGGTGAGCTCGTAGGTGACGCGCGCGGGGTCGTCGGCCGGCAGGGAGGTCGCGTTCGGGAGCGCGAGGCGCAGATCGAGCGCCGGCACGGCCGCGAGGCCGAGGACCACGAGCACGGCCGCGATCGTGATGAGGGGCTGCCGCGTCACCGCCCGCGCCCAGCCCGCGAAGAAGCGGTCTGCGCGCGAGGCATCGCTGATCGATCGAGCGGAGCGAGTCGAAATCGAGGCGGCAGCGGGTTCCGACTCCGCTGTGCTCCGCTCAACCGGCGAAGGGGGCTCCGACGCCTCGAGTCGCCGCCGCAGCTTCCGCGGCAGGATCCGCATCCCCGCCATCGCCATGATCGCCGGCGTGAGCGTGATCGCGATGAGCACCGCGACCGCGACGGCAGCCGCAGCGGCCACGCCCAGCGCGGTGAGGAAGGGGATGCCCGCGACCGAGAGGCCGACGAGCGCGATGATCACGGTGAGGCCGGCGAACACCACGGCGGAGCCGCTCGTGGCGGTGGCGCGGGCGATCGACTCCTCGACGCCGACGCCGGCCTTGAGCTGCTCCTGGTGCCGGCTCACGATGAAGAGGGTGTAGTCGATGCCCACCGCGAGGCCGAGCATGAGCGCGAGCATGGGGGTGGTGGAGGTGAGGTCGGCGAACGCCGTGACGAAGAACAGGCCGGCGATCGAGACGCCGACCCCGAGCATCGCGATGACGAGCGGCATGCCGGCGGCGATGAGAGAGCCGAGCGTGAGGATGAGCACGACGAACGCGACGATCACGCCGACGCCCTCCGTCGGGCTGATGCTCGGCACCGAGGTCGAGAAAGCCTCACCGCCGTATGAGGCCTGAGCCCCCTGCGGCAGGCGATCCCGGATCTCGTCGGTCGCGCGCTCGATCGCGGCGACCGTCGCATCGGAGACGCTCGACACCTCGCCGTCGATCTGCACGGTGATGAGCGCCGCACTGCCGTCGTCGGCGAGCCCGCCGCTCACCAGTTCGCTGAAGGGCGTCTGCACCGCGGTGACGCTCTCGGCCTCCTCGAGCTCGGCGGCCGCGTCGGCGATGATCCCCTCGTAGGGCTCAGCGTCGACGCGCTCGCCGTCGGCCGCGACGACGATGATCGTGGCGCTCGTGCCGCTCACCTCCGGGAAGGTGCGGCCGAGCTCGGTGATGGCCTGCTGCGACTCGGTGCCCGGGATCGTGATCGGCGCGTTGGCGCCCTGGCCGAAGAGGGCGGCGCCGGCGCACAGCAGGGCGAGCACGGC
>JASGDX010000324.1:0-13733 GCA_047606985.1 Leucobacter sp.
ACTCGACCACCAACGCGCTGCTGTCGCGGCGCGACGTGGTCGTGGTGTCGACCGTGTCGTGCATCTACGGCCTGGGCAAGCCCGAGGAGTACTACGAGGCGATGGTGCCGCTCGTGGTCGGCGACCGCCTCGATCGCGATGTGCTGCTGCGGCGCTTCGTCGACATGCAGTACCAGCGCAACGACATCGAGTTCGTGCGCGGCAACTTCCGGGTGCGCGGCGACACGGTCGAGATCATCCCCATGTACGAGGAGCTCGCGATCCGCATCGAGTTCTTCGGAGACGAGATCGAGGCGCTCTACTACCTGCACCCGGTCACGGGAGACGTGATCAAGCAGGTCGAGACCGTGTCGGTGTTCCCCGGATCCCACTACGTCGCCAGCCGCAACGTCATGAACCGCGCGATGGGTACCATCGCCGAGGAGCTCGACCTGCGCACCAGGGAGCTGAAGCAGCAGAACAAGCTCGTGGAGGAGCAGCGGCTGCGCATGCGCACCACCTTCGACCTCGAGATGATGGAGCAGATCGGCTTCTGCTCGGGCATCGAGAACTACTCGCGCCATATCGACGGCAGGCAGCCCGGCGAGGCGCCGCACTGCCTGCTCGACTACTTCCCAGACGACTTCCTGGTGGTCATCGACGAGTCGCACGTGACCGTGCCCCAGATCGGGGCGATGTACGAGGGCGACGCCTCGCGCAAGCGCACGCTGGTGGAGCACGGCTTCCGCCTGCCCAGCGCCCTCGACAACCGCCCGCTCAAGTTCGACGAGTTCAAGGACCGGGTGGGGCAGACGGTGTACCTCTCCGCCACCCCGGGCAGCTACGAGCTCGAGCGCGCCGACGGCGTGGTCGAGCAGATCATCCGCCCGACCGGGCTCGTCGACCCCGAGATCGTGGTGAAGCCCTCGCAGGGCCAGATCGACGACCTGCTCGAGGAGGTGCGCGTGCGAGCGGAGCGCGACGAGCGCGTGCTCGTCACCACCCTCACCAAGAGGATGGCCGAGCAGCTCACCACCTTCATGGAGGAGGCCGGCATCCGGGTGCGCTACCTGCACTCCGACGTCGACACGCTGCGCCGCGTCGAACTGCTCACCGAGCTGCGCGCCGGCGTCTACGACGTGCTCGTCGGCATCAACCTGCTGCGCGAGGGCCTCGATCTGCCCGAGGTGTCGCTCGTCGCGATCCTCGACGCCGACAAGGAGGGCTTCCTGCGCTCCTCCACCTCGCTCATCCAGACCATCGGCCGCGCGGCGCGCAATGTCTCCGGCCAGGTGCACATGTACGCCGACACCGTCACCCGCTCCATGCGCGAGGCCATCGACGAGACCAATCGCCGCCGCGAGATCCAGGTCGCCTACAACACCGAGCACGGCATCGACCCGCAGCCGCTGCGCAAGAAGATCGGCGACATCACCGAGATGCTCTCCCGCGAAGCCGCAGACACGGAGGACGTGCTCTCGCGCGCGGGCGCTCACGCGCAGCGCAAGGGCGGCTCGCCTCAGCGCGCGAAGGGCAAGGCGGCCGCGCGGGCCGGCGCGATCGCGGGAGAGGGCGCGGCGAAGCTCGAGGAGCTCATCGCCGACCTCACGGAGCAGATGCTCTCCGCGGCGGAGGAGCTGAAGTTCGAGCTCGCCGCCCGCCTGCGCGACGAAGTGGCCGAGCTGAAGCGCGAGCTGCGCAGCATGGACGCCGCCGGGCACCTGTGATGCGCAGCGATCACAGCAGCAGGTAGCCGTAGCGGTCGGCGATCGCGTCGATCACGCCCCTGAGCTCTTCGCGGTCGAGGCGCAGCAGCGCGAGCGGGTGGCGGGGGAGCGCGTCCTCCGCCGGAGACCAGAGGGCGGCGACGCGCGCCGACGGCACCACCGACGAGGCGCAGACCACGCCGTCGAGAGCGGGATAGCGCTTCCGTACCGCCCTCGCCCACTCCCGCGCGCGACCCCGCTCGCCCGAGGCGATCGCCCCGTTGCCTCCCGCGACCGCGATCCAGTCGCTGTCGCTGAGATCGAGCAGCCTGAGCGGGCGGGCGGGCTCGAAGACCGCGAGCGTCGGCGATCCCGCACTCGGCCTGATCACGCGGTGCTGCTGGAACACCTCCAGGATGCAGGCGGCGAACGCAGAGTCCAGGGCCGCCGTGCCTTCCCGCGCGCCCCGCGCGCCCTCGAGCACCGTGTACATCACACCGCAGCCCGGATGCTCGCCGACCGGCTCGGGATGCGGATCGAAGCGCGCATCGAGCGGCCCGAACTCCCTGAACGAGAACCACTCGACGGGATGCCGCCCGCCCGCCCGGAAGACGCGCGCGAAGGCGGCGCCGACGGGCACCTCGCGCACCCAGGCGGGATCGTCGTCCAGATCGGGGAAGCACTCCGGATCTGGCGCGGGAAGGCGCTCGCTCACGGCAGCCGGTCGAGGGCGTCGCCGGCGGCGGCGGCGGCAGCAGCGGGATCGCCGCCCTCGGCCAACCACTCGAACGGGGCCAGCGTCTCGCCGTCGACGCGCAGCCTCGGATCGGGGGAGGAGAGCACCCGCTCGGCGAGGAGCAGCGGCGTTCCCGGGGGGACCGCCCGTGCCACCGTCGACCACCCGCGCAGCTCCCGGCCGTCGGGGAACTGGAACAGCGGGAGGTGCCAGCCGTCGCTGCGCCGCTGGGCGAGCAGCGTTCCGCCTGCGCAGCGCTGCCGCACACGGGCCGCCGTCACCCCCAGCATCCGGGCGGCCTCCGTGACGGTGCAGGAGTGCTGCTCCATCTGCCGCTCCCAGAGCCGGCCCTGCGTGGCGGCGGGCAGGCCGGACGGCTCGCGCAGCGCGGCCTCTCCCACCCCGAGGCGCTCGAGCGCGGAGACCTCCGCACCGGTGAGCCGCCGCGTGTCGGCCTCCTGGTGGGCGACGATCCCGGCCAGCATCTCCTCGGCGACCTGCAGACCGTCGCCGTCGATCCTCGCGACGAGCGCGAGCACCCGATCCTGCGCGTCGCGGACGCGGGCTCCGGCGAGACGGTCGAGCGGCAGTTGGGCGATGGACATCACGGCTCCTGAACACTTGCGATTGCTTACATCAATACTAGACGAAACTGTCCCGCTCGGGAAGTACGCCCATCGCGAATCCCTCGTAGATATGTTCGAATAGCGGTGCGGAAGCGCCTAGAATGGACGAGTGACTTCCGCGCCCGCACAGAACCCCCAGAAGCAGCACTCCCAGGCACTCGCTCAGCAGGATCCGGGCCGGATCCGCTCATCCGCCGCTCACGCGCAGATCAGCGTGCGCGGCGCCCGGGTGCACAATCTGCAGAACGTCGATCTGGGCATTCCCCGCGACTCGATGGTGGTGTTCACCGGCCTCTCCGGCAGCGGCAAGTCGAGCCTCGCGTTCGACACGATCTTCGCCGAGGGGCAGCGTCGCTACGTCGAGAGCCTCAGCGCCTACGCCAGGCAGTTCCTGGGCCAGGTCGACCGGCCCGACGTCGACTTCATCGAGGGGCTCAGCCCGGCGGTGTCCATCGACCAGAAGTCCACCAACCGCAACCCGCGGAGCACGGTCGGCACGATCACCGAGATCTACGACTACATGCGCCTCCTGTGGGCGCGCGTCGGCGTGCCGCACTGCGCGGTGTGCGGCGAGCCCATCGAGGCGCAGACGGTGCAGCAGATCGCCGACCGCCTCATGGAGCTGCCCGAGCGCACCCGCTACCAGGTGCTCGCCCCGGTCGTCAGCAAGAAGAAGGGCGAGTTCGTCGACCTCTTCCAGGACCTCTCGGCGAGCGGCTACTCGCGCGCGCTCGTCGACGGCGAGCTCGTGCAGCTGAGCGACCCGCCGAAGCTCAAGAAGCAGATCAAGCACGACATCTCGGTGGTGGTCGACCGCCTGGTCGCCGGGCCCGAGGTGCTCGGCCGGCTCACCGACTCCCTCGAGACGGCACTGCGGCTGGCCGGCGGCATCGTCGCCGTGGACTTCGTCGACGAGGAGGCGGGATCCGCAGCGCGCACGAGGCTCTTCTCCGAGCAGCTGAGCTGCCCCAACCAGCACCCGGTGCAGCTCACGGAGATCGAGCCGCGCACCTTCTCCTTCAACGCGCCGTTCGGCGCCTGCTCGACGTGCTCCGGTCTCGGCACCAGCATGTCGGTCGACGAGGATCTGGTGCTGGGCGATCCCGAACTCTCCATCGCGGAGGGGGTCATCATCCCCTGGACCAGCCAGGGCAAGAGCCTGTACCAGTATTACGAGAAGCTGCTCGTCGGCCTCTCGAACGATCTCGACTTCTCGCTGACCACGCCGTGGGAGGGACTGAGCGACAAGGTGCGCCAGGCCGTGCTCTACGGCAACGACTTCAAGGTCAACGTGCGCTGGAGGAACCGCTTCGGCCGCGAGGTGAAGTACTCGAGCGGCTTCGAGGGCGTCATCCCGTTCATCGAGCGCCAGTACGCCGAAGCCGAGAGCGACGCGAAGCGCGACCGCTGGCAGGAGTTCCTGCGCGAGGTGCCCTGCCACGCCTGCCACGGGCAGCGGCTCAAGCCCGAGGTGCTCGCGGTCACGGTCGCCGGCGAGTCGATCGCCGGCGTGACCGAGTTCAGCCTCACCGACGCGAAGCGCTTCTTCGACGAGGTCGTGCTCACCGACCGCGAGGCCAAGATCGCGGCCCAGGTGCTGCGCGAGATTCGGCTCCGCTTCGACTTCCTCATCGAGGTCGGCCTCGGCTACCTCACGCTCGCCCGCGCGGCCGGCACGCTGTCGGGCGGCGAAGCGCAGCGCATCCGACTCGCCACCCAGATCGGCTCGGGCCTCACGGGAGTGCTCTACGTGCTCGACGAGCCGAGCATCGGCCTGCACCAGCGCGACAACCGGCGCCTCATCGAGACCCTGCTCAAGCTGCGGGATCTCGGCAACACCCTCATCGTCGTCGAGCACGACGAGGAGACGATCGAGGCCGCCGACTGGATCGTCGACATCGGGCCGGGCGCCGGCGTCGAGGGGGGCTCCGTCGTGCACTCGGGGGAGTACGCCGAGCTGCTCGGGAACACCCGCTCGATCACCGGCGACTACCTCGCGGGCCGTCGCAGCATCGACACGCCCAAACGGCGGCGCAAGCGCGAGAGGGGTCGCGAGCTCGAGGTCGTCGGGGCGCGCTCCAACAATCTCAAGAACGTCGACGCCGTCTTCCCGCTCGGCGTGATGACCGCCGTCACCGGCGTCTCCGGCTCGGGCAAGTCCACCCTCGTCAACGACATCCTCTACCGCGTGCTCGCCAACCAGCTCAACGGCGCCCGGCTAGTGCCTGGCAAGCACACGCGCGTCACGGGCCTCGAACACCTCGACAAGGTGGTGCACGTCGACCAGGCGCCCATCGGCCGCACGCCGCGCTCCAACCCCGCCACCTACACCGGCGTCTTCGACAAGATCCGCACCCTCTTCGCCGAGACTCCCGAGGCCAAGACCCGCGGCTACCTGCCCGGCCGCTTCAGCTTCAACGTCAAGGGCGGCCGCTGCGAGGCCTGTTCGGGCGACGGCACGCTGAAGATCGAGATGAACTTCCTCCCCGACGTCTACGTGGCCTGCGAGGCCTGCGGCGGCAAGCGCTACAACCGTGAGACGCTGCAGGTGCGCTACAAGGGCAAGAACATCTCCGAGGTGCTCGAGATGCCCATCGCCGAGGCCGAGGAGTTCTTCAGGCCGATCTCGTCGATCCACCGCTACATGAAGACGCTCGTCGACGTCGGCCTCGGCTACGTGCGGCTGGGGCAGAGCGCCACCACCCTCTCGGGCGGCGAGGCGCAGCGCGTGAAGCTCGCCACCGAGTTGCAGAAGCGCTCGAACGGCCGCAGCATCTACGTGCTCGACGAGCCCACCACCGGCCTCCACTTCGAGGACGTGCGCAAGCTGCTGCTCGTGCTGAACGGACTCGTCGACAAGGGCAACACGGTCATCACGATCGAGCACAACCTCGACGTGATCCGCAGCGCCGACTGGGTCATCGACCTCGGGCCCGAAGGAGGATCGGGCGGCGGAACGATCCTCGCCGAGGGCACACCCGAGCAGCTGGCGAAGCACCCCGAGAGCCACACCGGCCGCTTCCTCGCCGAGGTGCTCGGCGGCCGTGCCGCGAAGTCGGCGCGGGCGGTCGAGGCGAAGCCCCGGAGCGCGAAGCCGGCGGCGAAGAGGCCGGCCCGGGCGAAGGTGCTGGCTTGAGCCCTGACGACCACCGTCTCGCCTTCCGTCCCGCGCAGGGCGAGATCCCCACGAGCCCGGGCGTGTACCGCTTCAGCGACCGGCACGGCCGCGTGCTGTACATCGGCAAGGCGAAGAACCTGCGCGCCCGGCTCGCCAACTACTTCCAGCCGCTGCACTCGCTCATGCCGCGCACCCGCACCATGCTGTCGCTCGCCGCGCACCTCGACTGGACGGTCGTGGCCACCGACACCGAGTCGCTGGTGCTCGAGCACACGTGGATCACGGAGTTCAAACCGCCCTTCAACGTGCAGTTCAAGGACGACAAGACCTACCCCTACCTCGCGGTGACCCTGCGCGATGAGGCGCCCCGGCTCATCATCACGCGCAACGAGCGGATCCGCGGCGCGCGGTACTTCGGCCCGTACCCGAAGGTCTGGGCGCTGAAGGAGACCACGGCGCTGCTGCTGCAGGCCTTCCCGATCCGCACCTGCAACGACGCCGACTACAAGCGCGCGATGCAGAGCGGGCGCCCGTGCCTCGCCGGCCAGATCGGCCGGTGCAGCGGGCCGTGCTCGCAGCGGCTCACGATCGAGGAGCATCGCGAGCGGGTGAACGGGCTGGTGTCGTTCCTCGCCGGCGGCGACACGAGCCATCTGCGGCGGCTGCAGCGCGCGATGCGCGACGCGGCGGCCGAGCAGCGCTACGAGGACGCGGCCCGCCTGCGGGACCAGGTGCAGGCCGTCGAGCACGTGATGGAGAAGAACGCGGTGGTCCTCGGCCACGACGTGAACGTCGACGTGTTCGGCCTGCGCTCCGACGAGCTCGCGGCCGCGGCCCACCAGTTCATCATCCGCGGCGGCAGGATCAGGGGCGAGCGCAGCTGGATCGTCGACGTGGAGCTCGACGACTCGCCGGGCACGCTGCTCGAGCAGGTGGTCCAGTCGGCCTACGAGGGGGATCGCGAACCGCCGCCGCAGATCCTCGTCCCGCTGCTCCCCGAGAACGCGCGCGAGCTCGAGGAGGCGCTGCGCGCGAAGCGGCCGCGCCGCGGGCACGTGGAGCTGCGCATCCCCGAGCGCGGCGACAAGGCGCAGCTGATGGAGCGCGCCGTGCTCAACGCGGGGGAGAACCTCATCAGGCACAAGCTCAAGCGCGCAGCGGATCTCACGGCCCGTACCGACGCCCTCGCCGAGCTGCAGCAGGCGCTCGGCATGGACGAGCCGCCGCTGCGCATCGAGTGCATCGACGTGTCGCACCTGCAGGGCACCGGCGTCGTGGCCTCGCTCGTGGTCTTCGAGGATGCGCTCCCGGCCAAGGGGGCGTATCGCAAGTACCGCATCGAGCAGACGCGCGACGACACCGATTCGATCCATCAGGTGGTGTCCCGGCGGGCGGCGCAGCTCACCCACGCCCGCGAGAGCGGCGAGCAGCCCACGGGCGTCTACCGCGACCGGCCGCAGCTCATCATCGTGGACGGCGGCGAGCCGCAGGTGAGGGCGGCCGCTCGAGCGCTCGACGAGGCCGGCATCACCGACGTCGCGCTGTGCGGGATCGCCAAGCGCCTGGAGGAGATCTGGCTGCCCGGCGATCCGTTCCCGGTGATCCTGCCGCGCACGAGCGAGGCGCTGTTCCTCGTGCAGCGGGTGCGCGACGAGGCGCATCGCTTCGCCATCGCCTTCCAGCGCCAGCGGCGGAGCACGGCGATCGCCAGCCGGCTGTCGGAGGTGCCCGGGCTGGGGCCCAAGCGCGTGCAGGGGCTGCTGAAGCACTTCGGCTCGGTGGCGAGGCTGCGGGCGGCCTCCTTGGATGAGCTGGCCGCCGTTCCGGGGCTCGGGCCGAGGCTGGCGGAGCAGGTGCTCGAGCACCTCGGATCCGACGGCCCGGCTCCGGCTAAACTGGATGCAGCGGTCGGAGCGGCTGCGGAGTCGGCGTCGGAAGCGCAGCCGGAAGGAGAGGACCGCGAATGAAGGAGCAGGTATCCGGTCAGGAGATCCTCATCGTCACCGGCATGTCCGGCGCGGGGCGCAGCACGGTCGCCAACACCCTCGAGGACCTCGGCTGGTACGTCGTCGACAATCTGCCGCTCTCGATGCTGAAGACGCTCGCCGACATGGCGGATCGCTCCGGGGGAGCGCTGCCCCGCATCGTCGCCGTGGTCGACGTGCGCGGACGCGATCTCTTCGGAGAGATCCAGGACACGGTGATGGACCTCCGCGAGAACGCGACGGTGCGCATCGTGTTCCTCGACGCGACCGACGAGATCCTCGTCCGCCGCTACGAATCGGTCCGGCGCCCGCACCCGCTGCAGGGCGAGGCTGGGAGCCTGCTCGAGGGGATCCGCCTGGAGCGCGAGCGCCTGCAGGAGCTGCGCGCGTCGAGCGACGTGGTCATCGACACTTCCCGCTACAACGTGCACGACCTCTCGACCGCCACGCGCGACCTGTTCTCCGACGACAACACGCCCGGCCTGCAGCTCTCCGTGATCAGCTTCGGATTCAAGTACGGCGCGCCGACCGACGTCGACCTGATGGTCGACATGCGGTTCCTCCCCAACCCCTTCTGGATCCCCGAGCTGCGGCCGCTCACGGGCGTGGACCCCGAGGTGAAGGACTACGTGCTCAGCCGGGACGGCGCGGCCGACTTCCTCGAGCACTACGTCGCGGCGCTCACCCCCGTGCTCGCCGGCTTCCAGCGCGAGAACAAACGGCACGCCTCGCTCGCGGTAGGATGCACCGGCGGCAAACACCGCTCCGTCGCGACGGCCCGCGAGCTCGCCGACCGTCTTGCAGGACTCCCCGGCGTGAGCGTGAGCCTGCGCCACCGCGACCTCGGTCGCGAATAGCCGGCCTCCCGCCGCCCAGCTTCCGCGTTCCGACGCCAGACTCCGAGAGGACCCCTTCGTGCTGTCAGCCCCCGAGGTGAAGAGTGAACTCGTCCGTTTCCCGGTGCAGCGCACCGGTGAGCGGATCGCCGAGGTCGCCACGATTCTGCGACTCGCCGGGGGGCTGCACACCATCTCGGGCCGCATCGCGCTCGAAGCCGAGCTGCACACGCCCCAGATCGTGCAGCGGGTGCGCAAGGATCTCGCCGAGCTCTACGGCGTGCGCTCCGAGGCCAAGCAGCTCCCGCCGTCGAGCACCCGGCCCGGGGCGCCGCAGTTCCTGGTGCGCGTGATCGACGGCGAGACGCTGGCCCGCCAGCTCGGCCTGCTCGATCAGCGCCGCAGGCAGATCCGCGGCCTGCCGAACCGCCTGACCACGGGGGCGCAGACGGAGCTCGCGGCCATCTGGCGCGGCGCGTTCCTCGCGCGCGGCGGGATCACCGCGCCCGGCCGTTCGGCCAGCCTCGAGCTCGTGTGCCCGACCGGGGAGGTGTCGATGGCACTGGTCGGCGCTGCGAACCGTCTCGGCGTCGAGGCCAAGAGCCGCGAGATCCGCGGGCAGAACAAGGTGATGATCCGCGACGGCGAGGCCATCGGCGAGATGCTCGGGATCATGGGCGCCGGGCAGGCCAGGGCCGCATGGGACGAGCTGCGCCGGGCGCGCGAGACGCGGGCCACCGCGAACCGCCTGGTGAACTTCGACGACGCCAACCTGCGGCGCTCGGCGCAGGCCTCGGTGGCCGCGTGCGCCCGCGTCGAGCGCGCGCTCGAGATCCTCGGCGACGAAGTACCCGATCACCTGCGCTACGCCGGCCGGCTGCGCCTGGAGCACCGGGAGGCGAGCCTCGACGATCTGGGCGCGCGCGCGGATCCGCCTCTCACGAAGGACGCGATCGCCGGCCGCATCCGCCGCCTGCTGGCCATGGCCGACAAGGAGGCGGCGTCGCGCGGAGTGCCCGGGACCGAGGCCAGTCTCCCCGAGGAACTCGACGCGATGTAGGCGTCTCGGGATCCGCTGTCAAGGCCGGTCATTTCCCGGCGCGCGAGCCGGCGGAGCCATAGACTGGAACCGACCATCGTTCACCAGAGATTGGAGCGCCGCATGGCTGCCTACTCACTTCCCGAGCTTCCCTATGATTACGCCGCTCTCGAGCCGCATATCAGCGGCAAGATCATGCAGCTGCACCATGACAAGCACCACCAGGCCTATGTGACCGGCGCCAACACCGCTCTCGAGCAGCTCGCCGAGGCGCGCGATGCCGAGAACCTCGGTGCGGTCAACAAGCTGGAGAAGGACCTCGCCTTCAACGTCGGCGGTCACGTCAACCACACGGTCTTCTGGAACAACCTCTCGCCCGAGGGCGGAGAGCGCCCCGAGGGCGAGCTCGCCGCCGCGATCGACGAATACTTCGGCTCGTTCGAGAAGTTCCAGGCCCACTTCACGGCCACCGCGCTCGGCGTGCAGGGCTCCGGCTGGGCCGTGCTCGCGTGGGACGCGCTGGGTCAGCGGCCCAACATCGTGCAGCTCTTCGACCAGCAGGGCAACCTCCCCGCCGGCACCGTTCCGCTGCTGATGCTCGACGTCTGGGAGCACGCCTACTACCTCGACTACCTCAACGTGCGCGCCGACTACGTCAAGGCGTTCTGGAACATCGCCAACTGGCAGGACGTCGCCAAGCGCTTCGAGACCGCTCGCGCGCAGACCGCCGGCCTGATCTGATCCGAGCCCCAGAGGAGCCCGCCACACCCATGCGCACCATCGAATCCCTGGGATCGCTGCGCTCTCGGACGGTCATCGTCCGCTGCGATCTCAACGTCCCCATCTCAGACGGCGCGATCACCGACGACGGCCGGATCCGGGCCTCGCTCACCACGATCCACGAGCTGCGCGAGGCCGGGGCGCGGATCGTGCTGATCAGTCATCTGGGACGCCCCAAGGGCGAGCCGGAGGAGCGCTACTCGCTGCGACCCGTGGCGGTGCGCATGGCGGAGCTGCTCGGAGCCGAGGTCGCGTTCGTCGGCGAGACCGTCGGGGCCTCGGCCTCGGCGGCCGTCGGCGCGCTCGATGACGGCGATGTGCTGCTCCTCGAGAACCTGCGGTTCAACGCGGACGAGACGAGCAAGGACGAGGCCGAGCGCCGCGCCTTCGCCGAGCGCCTCGCCGAGTTCGGCGACGCCTTCGTCTCCGACGGCTTCGGGGTGGTGCACCGCCGACAGGCGAGCGTGTACGAGCTGGCGCAGCTGCTGCCCAGCGCTGCGGGGCGCCTCGTCGCCGCCGAGCTGGAGGTGCTGCGACGCCTCACCGAGCACCCGGAGCGGCCGTACACCGTCGTGCTGGGCGGCTCGAAGGTCAGCGACAAGCTCGGCGTGATCTCGCATCTGCTCGAGCGCGTCGACACGCTCCTCATCGGCGGCGGCATGCTCTTCACCTTCCTGGCGGCACAGGGCCACGGCGTGGCCTCCAGCCTGCTCGAGGAGGACCAGCTCGACACGGTGCGCGGCTACCTCGCGGAGGCCGAGCGCCTCGGTGTGCGCATCGTGCTCCCCAGCGACGTAGTCGTCGCCTCGGCCTTCGCCGCCGACGCCGATCACGAGGTGGTCGCGGCCGGCGCGATCGAGTCATCGCGCTTCGGCGGGTCCGGCATCGGCCTCGACATCGGGCCCGAGTCGGCCGCGGCGTTCGCGGCTGTGATCGCAGAGTCAGCCACCGTGTTCTGGAACGGCCCGATGGGCGTGTTCGAGATGGAGGCCTTCGCGAGCGGCACCCGCATCGTCGCCGAGGCGCTCGCGGATACCTCGGGCTTCACGGTCGTCGGCGGCGGCGACTCGGCGGCCGCGGTGCGCGCGCTCGGCTTCGACGACGATCGGTTCGGACACATTTCGACGGGCGGCGGCGCCAGCCTCGAGTTCCTCGAGGGAAAGCAGCTCCCGGGTTTGGAGGTACTCGCATGAACGACCGGAATTCGCAGGCGGACGACGCGGCGACGGTCGATCCCGCACCGCTCCGGAACCCGCTGCCCGCGGCCGATCGCACCCCGCTCATCGCGGGCAACTGGAAGATGAACCTCGACCATCTCCAGGCCATCGCGCTCGTGCAGAAGCTCTCGTGGAGCCTCAAGGACGCGCGGCACGACTACGGCGCGGCGGAGGTGGCGGTCTTCCCACCGTTCACAGACCTGCGCTCGGTGCAGACGCTGCTCGCGGCCGACAAGCTGTCGCTCGTGCTGGGCGCGCAGGATGTCTCGCCCCACGAGTCCGGTGCCTACACCGGCGACATCTCAGCGGCGATGCTGGCCAAGCTCGACGTGAGCTACGTGCTCGTCGGCCACTCCGAGCGGCGTCACGGACACGGGGAGGACGACGAGACCATCGGCCGCAAGGCTCTCACGGCGCACCGCGCCGGCATGGTGCCGATGATCTGCGTCGGTGAGACCGCGGAGGATCTGGAGCAGCACGGCGCCGCCGCGATCCCGCTCGCGCAGCTCACCGCCGTGCTCGCCGAGCTGCCCGCCGATGCCGAGTTCGTGGTCGCGTACGAGCCCGTCTGGGCGATCGGCAGCGGCCAGGCCGCCACCCCCGAGCAGGCCGAGGAGGTGGCCCGCGCCCTGCGCGAGGCGCTGCGGGATCTGCGCGACGACGAGCGCGCGGCCTCGACCCGCATCCTGTATGGCGGCTCCGTGGCCAGCCAGAACGTCGCGAGCTTCCTGCGCCAGCCGAACGTCGACGGCGCCCTCGTCGGAGGCGCGAGCCTGAAGCCCGACGAGTTCTCGCGCATCGCCCAGTTCCAGAAGCACGTCACCGCGGGGTAGACGCCGCGAACCACGGGGCGGGATCGGCCCCTTGCCCGCCGCCGCATCCGCCCGCAGTTTGGCCCGATATACTGGACGCTGGTTCTTCGCGCCCTCGACCCCCTTGAAAGGCGGCCCGCGTGCTCATCCTCAAGATCGCACTGATCGTCATCCTCGTGCTGACGAGCCTGCTGCTCACCCTCTTCATCCTGCTGCACAAGGGACGCGGCGGCGGCCTCTCCGACATGTTCGGCGGCGGCGTCACCTCGAGCCTGGGATCCTCGGGCGTGGCCGAGCGCAACCTCAACCGCATCACCATCGTCGTGTCGCTGGTGTGGGTGGCATCGATCGTGGGGCTCGGGCTGATCGCCCGGTTCGCCGTCGTCTAACTCCGCCCATCACTCGGCGACCCGCCGACTCCGCAGATCCGCGCTCACGCCGCGGATCCCGCATCTACCGTCAGAAAGGCATCCATGGCCGGCAGCAACGCCATCCGTGGTGCGCGCGTCGGATCCGGCCCCATGGGGGAGAAGGATCACGGAGCCCGCGCCGACCGCATTCAGATCTCGTACTGGGACGCCCTGGGCAATGAGACCGTCCGCTATTTCGCGGCCGATGTCGCCGCCGAGGAGATCCCCGAGCAGATCGATTCTCCGACCACCGGCCTCCCCGCCGGCCGCGACCGGGCCAACCCGCCGCAGTTGCCGAAGAACGAGCCGTACAAGACGCACCTCGCCTACGTGAAGGAGCGCCGCACGCCGCAGGAGGCGGAGGAGCTGCTGGAGGCCGCGCTGCAGAAGCTGCGCGAGCGCCGCGGCACCGCCCGCAAATCGGCGTAGCCGGAAGCGCGAACGGGAACGGCCCCCCTCGAGAAAGAGAGGGGCCGTTCCCGTTCGCAC
>JASGDX010000325.1:0-9148 GCA_047606985.1 Leucobacter sp.
CCGCGCCCGCGTGCCGGCGCCTACATGTCGCACGTGCCCGAGATCTCGTCGCGCGAGGAGGCCTACGGCCGCGTGACCCGCGACGTGCCGCTGGGCCGGGTGGGGGAGCCGGCCGAGATCGCCTCGGTGGTGCGCTTCCTCGGGTCGGACGAGTCGTCGTACATGACGGGCGCGATGCTGTTCGTCGACGGCGGCTCGCACGTGGTCGACCTGCCCACCATCGCGTTCGAGCACGCCGGCATGTAGGCGCCGGCACGCGGGCGCGGAGCAGGGAGGGACGATGGAGTTTCACCACCACGGGTACACGACGGTGGACCCTCGTATCGAACCGGCGGCCGGCGTCGGGCTGCACCGGCCGGACGAACTCCCCGACGAGGTCGACGTGCTGATCGTGGGTTCGGGCCCGGCCGGCATCATCACCGCCGCGCAGCTCGCCCAGTTCCCCGAGGTCGTCACGCGGATCGTGGAGCGGCGCGCGGGGCGGCTGGAGGTGGGGCAGGCCGATGGCATCCAGGCGCGCAGCGTCGAGACGTTCCAGGCCTTCGGCTTCGCCGAGCAGATCATCCAGGAGGCGTACCAGCTCGTCGACACGGAGTTCTGGACTCCCCGCCCCGACGACCCCTCGCGCATCCACCGCAGCTCCACCACGCCCGACACCCTCATCGGCATCAGCGAGTTCCCGCAGCTGATCGTCAACCAGACGAGGGTCGCCGACTATCTCGCAGAGTTCGCCGAGCGCTCTCCGGCGCGCGGCCGGGTCGACTACGGCTACGAGTTCGAGGGGCTCGAGGTCGGTGATGGGGAGCATCCCGTCGCCGTCGAGCTGCTCCGCACTGCGGGTCCGGATGCGGGATCGCGGCGCACGGTGCGCGCGAAGTACGTCGTGGGGGCCGACGGCGCCCGCAGCCGCGTGCGCGCCTCGATCGGCGGGCGCCTGCAGGGCGACCAGGCGATGCACGCCTGGGGCGTGATGGACGTGCTCGCGGTCACCGACTTCCCCGACATCCGCCGCAAGAGCATCATCCAGTCGCACGACGGCGGCAACATCCTGCTGATCCCGCGCGAGGGCAACTACCTCGTGCGCTGGTACGTGGATCTCGGCGAGGTGAGGGAGGACGACCGCGACGCCGTGCGGCAGACCACGGTCGAGCAGATCGCCGCCCGCGCGAACGCGATCCTGCACCCGTATGCGCTTGACGTGAAGGATGTCTCGTGGTGGAGCGTCTACGAGGTGGCGCACCGCCTCACCGACCGCTTCGACGACGCGGACGCGCACCCGGGAGGCCGCCGCCCGCCCCGCGTGTTCCTCGCGGGCGATGCCTGCCATACGCACAGCGCGAAGGCCGGCCAGGGGATGAACGTCTCGCTGCAGGACGGCTGGAACCTGGCCTGGAAGCTCGGGTACGTGCTCTCCGGCCGCAGCCCCGAGTCGCTGCTGCGAAGCTATTCGGACGAGCGCAGGGTGATCGCGCAGAACCTCATCGATTTCGACAAGGAGTGGTCGACGCTCATGGCGAAGAAGCCCGAGGAGTTCGCGTCGCCGCGCGAGCTCGAGGACTTCTACATCGCCACGGCGGAGTTCCCCGCCGGATTCATGACCCAGTACGGGCCCTCCGACCTCACCGGGGCGGGGGAGCACCAGGAGCTCGCCCCCGGCTTCCCGATCGGCAAGCGCTTCAAATCGGTCGAGGCCGTGCGCGTGCCGGACGGCGTGCGGGCGCATCTCGGGCACCACCACCGCGCAGACGGCCGGTACCGGATCTACGCCTTCGCCGACGCCGGCGGTGCGGCGCTCGACGCCTGGGCGGCGTGGATGCTCGATTCGCCCGAGTCGCCGATCCGGCGGTTCACGCCCGCCGGTGCCGAGCTCGACAGCGTCTTCGACGTGAAGGCCGTGTACCAGGAGCCCTACCGCGACGTCGACCTGACCCGCGTGCCCGAGCTCTTCCTGCCCCGGCGCGGACCGTTCGGGCTCGTCAACTACGAGAAGATCTGGGCCGCGATCCCGGAGACCGACATCTTCACGGAGCGCGGCGTGAGCCGGGACGGAGCCGTCGTCGTCGTGCGGCCCGACCACTACGTGGCGACCATCCTGCCGCTCTCGGCGCGCGGGGAGCTCGCGCGGTTCTTCGCCCCGATCCTCATCGACGCCGTCTGACAGGAGACCGAACCATGGAAACAGCAGATCTGGTGCTGCGCGGCGGCGCCGTGTACACGGTGGACGAGCGCTTCGCGGTGGCGCAGGCGATCGCGCTGCGCGGCGGATCCGTGCTCGCCACCGGAAGCGACGGTGAGATGTCGGCGCTCATCGGCCCGGACACCCGGGTGATCGAGCTCGACGGGCGGGCGGTGCTGCCAGGCATCGACGACTCGCACCTGCACGCCGCGGCCTGGGGGCTCAGCAGTCCGCCGTACGCGCTCGATCTGTCCTACCCAGCCGTCCGCTCGATCGCCGACATCGTCGCGCGCGTGCGCGAGGCCGTCGCGTCGCGTCCGGCCGGCGAGTGGATCGTCGGCCATGGCTGGGACGTCGGCTATCTCGATGAATGCCTGTCGGGCGAGCGGACGATGCCGGGCAGGATCGATCTCGACGGGATCGCGCCCGATCACCCGGTGTGCCTCGGAGACTTCTCCGGTCACATGAGCTGGGTCAACGGCGAGGCGCTGCGCGTCGCCGGCGTCACGGCCGAGAGCGTCGCCCCTGCGGGCGGCGTGATCGACCGCGACGAGCGCGGCGAGGCGACCGGGATCCTGCGCGAGGCGGGTCAGGACCTCGTGACCACGGTGATCCCGGCCACACCGTACGAGGAGCGCAAGCGCGCCCTCGCCGATGCGGTGCGCCGCCTCAACGCGGCCGGCATCACCGCGTACACCGAGCCCGGGCTCGGCCCGGGCGGAGAGGGCCTCCTCGGCGGGGCGATGGACTCGGCCTCAGTGCGCGCCTACGAGGAACTGCTCGAGAGCGGCGAGCTCACCGCCCGCGTGTCGGTGCTGATGCTGCCGCTCGCGATGGGCGAGTCGGCCGACCGGCTCGAGGAGCGCGCGCGGGAGCAGCTCGCGGCCCACCCGGTCATCGACCCGAGAAGGCTGCGCACCATCGGCGTGAAGCTCTTCGCCGACGGCGTGCCGCCGAACGAGACCGCCTACATGTGGCAGCCGTACGGGCCGTCGCAGGGCCACGGCGCGCTGTGCGTGCACGGCGCCAGCGAGCCGCTGCAGGAGGCCGAGCTGCGGCGCGCGATCGACACCGTGCACCGCCTGGGGCTGCAGGCCGGCGTGCACGTGACCGGCGACCACGGCATCGACATCACCGTCGACGCGTTCGTGCGCGCGAACGACGCGCACCCCCGCGACGACGCGAGGCACTACGTCATCCACGGCGACTTCATCTCGGACGAGCGGCTGGAGCAGCTCGGCGAGCGCGGCTACGGGGTGAACATGAACCCCGGCATCAAGGCGCAGATCACCGACCTCATGGACACCGTGGTGGGGGAGGAGCTGTCGGCTCGGCAGTGGCCCACCCGGTCGGCCGCCGAATCGGGGGCCACGTTCTGCGCCAGCTCGGACGCCCCCGTCACCCCGCCCGACTGGCTCGCGGGCATCGCCGGCATGATGACGCGCAAATCCAAGGCGACCGGCCGCGTCTCGGGGCCCGATCAACGCGTCGACTTCGCGACCGCGCTGCGCGCGTACACGATCAACGCGGCGCGGCAGAGCTTCTCCGAGGAATGGCGCGGATCGCTCGAGCCGGGCAAGGTCGCCGACCTCGTGGTGCTCGACGCCGATCCGCGAACGGTCGATCCCGAGCGGCTCACCGAGATCGGCGTCGATCTGACCGTCTTCGACGGCGCGGTGGTGTACCAGCGCTGATTCGCCGGTCCGAGCCCTCCGTCATTCTGCGCGAGCTTGCGAGTCGTGGAATCCCGTGTGAGATCCTGCGACTCCTCCGTCGCGCAGGACGACGAGGACGGCCCCGGATCCATGCGGATCCGGGGCCGTCCTCGTCACGCGTTCCGGCTCAACCGCCGAGATAGGCGCGGCGCAGCAGCGCCTCGTCCTCGGCGAGCGTCTGCGCCGGGCCCTGCGGATGGCTCACACGGCCGCTCGCGACCACCATCGCGTCGTTCGCGATCCCGAGCGCGAGATGGGTGAACTGCTCCACGAGCAGCACCCCGACGCCCGACTCGGCGATGCCCTGGATAAGGGGGAGCAGGCGCATGAACACCACGGGCGCGAGGCCAAGCGACATCTCGTCGATGAGCAGGAAGCGCGGCTTCGAGGCGAACGCGCGGGCCAGCACCACCATCTGCTGCTCGCCGCCCGAGAGCAGCACCGATTGCGAGTCGATGCGCTTCTCGAGCTCCGGGAACGACTGCAGCACCTCCTGGAGTGCCGAATCGGTCTTCGCCGTGAGCAGCAGATTCTCGCGCACGGTGAGCGATGGGAAGATGGCCCTGCCCTGCTCGATGTGGGCGATGCCGGCCCGCGAGCGCTGCACCCGCTTCCACTTCGCGATCGATTCGCCGTCGACGGTGATGTCGCCGGCCGAGTGGGGGATCACGCCCGAGACCGATTCGAGCAGACTGGTCTTGCCCGCGCCGTTCGGCCCCACCAGGGCGAGGATCTCGCCCTGGCGCAGCGTGAGATCCACATCCGAGACCACCGGGCCGGCTCCTCGGCTCACGGTGACACCGCTCAACTGCAGTTCGCTCATTGCGTCATCTCCGCATCTCCCATGTAGGCCGCGATCACGGCCGGATCGTCGAGCACTTCCTTGCTCGGGCCCTGCGCCAGCACCTTGCCGAAATCGAGCACGGTGAGCTCGGTGCAGACCGAGCGCACGAGGTCGAGATCGTGCTCGATGAGCACGATCGCGGTGTCGAAGCGCGAGGGGATCCGCGTCAGACGATGCCCGAACTGCAGGTGCTCCTCGTGCGAGAGGCCCGCGGCCGGCTCGTCGAGGATCAGCACCCGAGGTCCTGACAGCACCGCCGCTGCCACCTCGATGAGGCGACGCGTGCCGACATCCACGCTCGACAGCGGCTCCTCCGGGGGCGGGCAGCCGAGGAAGGCCAGGGCATCCGCCAGCTCGTCGTGGTCGAGCCGCTTGCGGGCGACGAATCGCACGTAGGCCTCGACCGTCAACTGCGGCGGAACGCGATCCTGCTGGAAGGTGCGTCGGAGGCCCTTCCGCGCGCGCGCTGCCGGAGTGAGCCGGGTGATGTCTTCGCCGTCCAGCAGCACCGTTCCGGTGTGCTGCGGCAGGAAGCCGCTCACCGCGTCGACGAAGGTCGACTTACCGGCGCCGTTCGGTCCGATCAAGCCCATGATGCTGCGCGGCTTCACCTGCAGCGAGACGTCGTCGTTGGCCTTCAGCGCACCGAATTGCACGCCCAGGCTGCGTACCTCAAGCACCGGGTCGCTGTCGGCGGGGACCGGCTCGGACGCCTCGGGCACCGCGAAGACGTCGAGTGCGCTTGTGCCGACTTCGTGCTCGGCCTCAGCGACCGCCGCACCTGCCTGCTTGCGCTTCTTGGTGCGTGACCGGAAGGCTCCGCGGATCACCTCGCCGAGATTCGAACCGCCGGTGATGGCCTGGATGCCGAGAACGCCGAAGATCACGAGGCCCCAGTCCTGAGGCACGCCCCAACGTTTCAGCAGCTCGGGTACGAGCACCCAGAGCACCCCGCCGAAGATGGCCATGTCGATGAGGTACGTGCCGCTCATCACCGCGAGGATGTAGAGCGCGAGCGACATGATCGGCGTGAAACTGGATGCGTAGGGGATGCCGACCTGACCTGCCAGGAGGCCTCCGGCGACCCCTCCCAGCGCGGCGCTGACCGCGAAGGCGGAGAGCTTCGCCATGCGCACGCTCTGGCCCACTGCGGCGGTGCCGCGCTCCGAGAAGGCGACGGCCTTCCAGCTGCTTCCCACCCGGCTGCGCTGCAGCAGGAACAGCAGGTATGCGCACACGACCATCACGATCATCGCGAAGAAGAAGTACTCGCGATCGCTCGAGAACAGTCCTGGCCGCTCGACTGACAGACCCTCGGTCTGGCCGGGGAACTGGGTCTGCACCAGGAGCACGTCGACCGCGGCGGCGGCGCCGAGGGTGACCACTGCGAGGTTGACGCCGCGCAGCCGCAGGGCGGGCAGTCCGAGCAGGACGCCGGCAACGGCTGCGACGACCGCACCGATGAGCAGCCACAGGATGAAGCCGCCGGGCGCCTCGTTCTTACTGAGGAAGGTCACCACCCAGGCGCCGATGGCGCTGAAGGTCAGCTGGCAGAGGGCGATGATTCCGGCGGAGCCGGTGACCACGCCGAGGCCGAGCAGCGAGATCGATGCGGTGACCATGCTGATGGCCAGATAGACGACGTAGCCGGAGAGGCCGACGCTGAGCCCCCAGCCGATGCCGATCGCGAGGACGGCGACGACGACGGGGAGGACGTTGCGCAAGCGCCTGTTAGCGAGCAGCATCCCACACCTCCTTTCGCTGCGACCACAGCAGCAGGACGACGATGAAGACGAGCGGGACGAAATTGCGTACGAGGGAGAGCTCGTTGATCTGGGCGACCATGCCGTTGACGAGTCCGAGGAGCAGGCCTCCGATCACCGCGAGGTCGAGTCGCTTGAAGCCGCCGAGCAGCGCTGCAGCTGCAGCGGGGATGACCAGCATCGAGAGCGTGACCGCATCGTTCGACTGGGTAGGCGCGATGATGAGCACCGTGACCGCGCTGATCGCACCGGTGACCGCCCACACGCCGATGGCGAGCGGTTTGGAAGAGATGCCGATGAGCTCTGCGGTGGTGGGTCGGTCCGAGAGCGCGCGGAGCTTGGTGCCGACGGTGGTCTTGCGCAGCACGAGCGCGGCGACGACCGCGACGATGACGGCGAGCGAGACGGTGATCACCGTGACCCAGCTCACCACGACCCCCGCGATGGTCAGGGCCGGCCCGTTGAAGACCGCGGCGAAGGGCTGCGGCTTGTTGCCGAACAGGATGTACGAGAGCGACATCAGGAGGAGGAGGGGGCCGACGGTCATGGCCGAGCGCGTCGACAGATCGGCTTCGGAGAGCCAGGTCGCCGCGATCCAGCCGATGAGCGCGCTCAGCAGCGCGCCGATGATGACGCCCAGGAGCGTCGCCAGCCACACCGGCACGCCGACCTTGCTGGCGAACCACACCGCGACGAAAGCGGCGAACATGCCGGTTGCCGCCTGGGCGAAGTTGACGACGCGCACGAGTCGGGACATGAGCGTCAGGGTGACGGCGAAGACCGCGTACACGCCGCCTGCAGCGAGGCCTGACAGAGCGCCCTGCAGGAGCGCGCCGCCGTTCACAGCCGCCTCCTGGCGCCTGTTCGGGGGAGGGATCTGTGGAGCATGCGGACTCCTTCGTGGTCGGGGTGATCTGAGTCGAGGTGATCTGAAACGGGTGCGCCCGGTGCGACGGAGACGCCTTGCTCCGCCGCACCGGGTGCGGGATCGGGGCCCGAGAGGGCCCGTCGTTCACTTGGCCGGGATCATCAGCCAATCATCGGCTGCCTGCTCCCAGGCATTGGTGCCCGACTTCAGCACGACCGGCCAGCCGCCGGGCTCGTAATCCTGCGCAGCGATCTTGTCGAACTGGTACGGGTAGGCGATCATCGGGTTCTCGATCGGGTCCATGTCGGCGAGGGCCTTGTTGACGCTCTCTCGGGTGATGTCGCCGTCGATGCTCTTGAGGACCTCCACCATGAAGGTGGCCGCGAGGTAGCCGCCCTGGCTGAAGGAGGTGAGCGTGATGTCGTTCTCCTCCATCAGCGACTTCCAGTCGGCGTTGATGTCGCTGTCCTCGGTGAAGGGGTAGAACTCCGCGGGGACGTAGACGCCCGCGGCGCTGTTGGAGACGGCCTTCGCGAAGCTCTCGCTGTACACCGAGGTGAGCAGCAGGAAGGTCACGTCGTCCCAGCCCTGCTGGTTCGCTGCCTTGATGAGGCCGATCGCGTCGGGCTCGACCGAGTTGGCCACGACGCCGTCGCAGCCGGCTTCCTTGGCCTTCACGATGTAGGGCGTGTAGTCGGCTCCGCCGTAGGGGACGGTGTCATCGACGAGTGCGGGCTCCTTGCCGGTGATTTCGCTCCAGCGCTCCACGGCGGCCTCGTAGGACGGGCCGGTCGAACCGATGACACTGGTGAGCACGCAGAGCTTCTCGAGTCCGAGCTCCTCCGAGCCGTAGAGCATGGTGGCGGTGGTGTCGTTGAAGGGGCCGATGTTGGCGGGTGCGATGTTGGGCGAGCTGAAGCAGCCGGGGTCGACGCCGATGCCCTGGATGGAGCGCACGTCTTCCTGTTCGTAGTACTTCGCGTTGATCTCGCAATCGAGCAGCGAGGCACCGCCGACCAGCGCGACAACCTCGTCGCTGCCGACCAGTTCGCGGGCGGAGGCGGTGGCAGTGGCGGGATCGGCCTTGTCGTCGGTGACCTTGTACTCGATCTGGTGGCCGTTGATGCCGCCATCGGCATTGACCTTGTCGAACACCGCCTTGGCGGCTTCGGATGCCTCTGGGAATGTGGCCGGACCGCTGATGGTGTTGACGGAGCCGAGCTTGATCGGCGCGCCCTCGCCGCCGCTCTCGCCGCCGGCGCAGCCGCTCAGCGCGAGCGCGGCCACCGCGGTGAGCGCGGCAGCGCCCAGGATGCGTGATTTCATGTTGTGTCCTCTCGGATGGTGATGGGGGTTCGATGAAGAGGTTCGGGATCAGACCGGCTGCACGTCGGGGTATTTGACGGTGCCGAGCGGGTAGATGTGGCCGCCGGCTCGCGAGTGCTCCGACTCGCCGTCGCCGTTGATGCCGAGGAAGATGCCGGTGGTGCGCAGATTGTAGCCGAGATCGTGCAGCCACACGCTGGCCACCGAGATGCGGAACTCGCGGAAGCAGAACAGGTAGAGGCCGTCGTCGAGCTTCCACACGGTCGACAGGTCCATGTCGCCGTGACCGCGCTGCACGCCCTGCAGGTTCTGCCAGGCGTAGCGCTCGGTCGACATGTAGACGTGCTCGTAGAGGTGCTCGGGGCTGTAACGGTAGAGGTTGCGCATGCCGATGAGGTCGCGCGACTCGGAGGGCGCATCGCCGCTCACCTCGGCGCCGTCGATCGTGGCGGCCGA
>JASGDX010000326.1:0-5959 GCA_047606985.1 Leucobacter sp.
CCCGTCCCGGCCTGCGCCGCGGCCTCGGCCATCGCCCGGCCGCGAACGCCGACGAGCTGCAGCGCGTCGCCCTCGGAGAGCACACCGGCCGCGGCGGCTGCCGCGAACTCGCCGACCGAGTGGCCGGCCACGCCCGCGTCGCCGAGGTCGGCGCGCCCGGAGAGCTCGCGCCACGCGAGCAGGCTGGCTGCGACGATGAGCGGCTGCGCCACCGCGGTGTCGCGGATGGTCTCGGCGTCGCTCTCGGTGCCGTGACCGATCAGGTCGACGCCGGATCGCTCGGACGCCTCTCCGAGGAACTCGCGCGCGCCCGGCAGTTCGAGCCAGTCGTTCAGGAATCCGGGGGTCTGGGAGCCCTGTCCAGGGCAGGCGATGACAATCACGTGTTCAAGTTTCTCAGATCTGAGCGCCGGATCCTGCATATTCCGCACCATGTTCCGCGGAAAATGTTGTCGGCATTCCTGCGCTCGGCGGTCAGTTCCTGCCGCGACGCCCCTGATGGCGCGCGATCGATCCCGCGATGAGGGCCGATTGCAGGATCAGCGCCTCGCGCGCTCCGGTCGCGTTCCAGCCGATCACCTCCGAGACCTTCTTCAAGCGGTAGCGCACCGTGTTGGGGTGCACGAACAGCTCGCGCGCGGTGGCCTCGAGCGAGCGGCCGTTGTCGAGGTAGCACCAGAGCGTCTCGAGGAGCTCGCCCGAGTGGGCCGCGAGAGGCTCATAGATCTGCTCGATGAGGGTGCGGCGCGCGAGACCGTCGCCTGCGAGCGCCCGCTCCGGGAGTAGGTCGTCGGCTGCGACCGGCCGCGGGGCGTGCCGCCAGGAGCGCGCCACCGCCACGCCCGCGAGCGCTGCCCTGGCGCTGCGGGAGGCGGATACGAGGTTCTCGACCGCTGGGCCGAGCACCAGCGGTCCGTCCGAGAAGCCGTCGGCGAGCCGACTGGCGATCTCGAGGAAGGGGAGCGGCTCTTCCTCGGGCGCGTTCGGATCCCGCTGCTGCGGCTCGACCCTGCCGAGCACCAGCACCAGCCGGGTGCCCTGGAGCCCGATCAGCACGTCGGCTCCGGCGTGGCGCGCCGTGCGGCGCAGCTGGTCGACGTCGACGACCCGCTCCGCCGTCCCCACGAGCACCGCCGCCTCGCCCTCGCCGTGCCAGCCCAGCGCCGCGATGCGACTGGGCAGCTCGTCGTCGCTCTCCCCGGTGAGGATCGAGTCGACGACGAGCGCCTCGAGCCGCGCGTCCCAGAGGCCGCGGGCCTCGGCAGCGCGCGCGTACACGTCGGCGGCGGCGAAGGCGACGTCGCGCGAGTAGTGCAGGATGGCCTCCCGCAGCGCCTCGCTGCGTGGCGCGACCCGCTCCTCGACCACGGACACGACCACCCGGATCAGCTGCAGGGTCTCCTGCAGGCTGATCGAGCGCAGCAGCTCGCGCGGCGCGGCGCTGAACACGTCGGATGCGATCCAGGGCGTGGACGAGGGATCCTCGTACCACTGGATGAACGAGACGATCCCGGTCTGCGCGACGAGGCCCACCGCCGAGCGGCGGCTGGGCGGCATGTTGCCGTACCAGGGCAGGGTCTCGTCGAGCCTGGTGATGGTGCGGGTCGAGAGCTCGCCGGTGATGGTGCGGAGCCAGGTGAGCTCCTGTTCTTTCATGCGATCCATGGATATCGGTTCGCGGCGCGGCAGCGCCGGCCGCTCAGGCCTCCCCGCCCGCGCCGCCCGTGGTGCCGGCGTTGACGTCGTTCAGCCGGTACCGATCCGCCGCCTGCGCGGGGACCGAGGCGTCGATGCGGCCCTGCGCCGCGAGACGCTGCAGCACCTTCACCACGACCGATTCGCGGTCGATGCCGAAGTGGCGGCGGGCCGCCGCTCGGGTGTCCGAGAAGCCGAAACCGTCGGCGCCCAGCACCGAGTAGTCGCCGGGCACGTAGGCGCGGATCTGCTCGGGCACCATGGTGGCCCAGTCGCTCACCGCGACGAAGGGGCCCTCGGCGTCGCGCAGCTTCTCCGTGAGGTAGGGCGCGCGCGGCTCCTCGCCGACGTGCTGGAAGTTGTGACGCTCGGCGGCGACGCCGTCGCGCTGCAGCTCGTTCCAGCTGGTCACGCTCCAGACGTCCGCGGCGACGTTCCAGTCGCGGGCCAGCAGCTCCTGCGCCTCGATCGCCCACGGAACGGCCACGCCGGACGCGAGGATCTGCGCGCGGTGCTCGCCCTCGCCGGCCTCGCTCACCCGGTGGATGCCGCGGACGATGCCCTCGACGTCGGTGTGCTCAGGCTCGGCGGGGTGCAGGATCGGCTCGTTGTACACGGTGAGGTAGTACATGACGTTGGGATCGGGGTGCTCGCCTCCGTACATGCGCTCGATGCCCGAGCGCACGATGTGACCGATCTCGTAGCTGTAGGCCGGGTCGTAGGAGACCACTGCGGGATTGGTCGATGCGAGCGCGAGCGAGTGGCCGTCGGCGTGCTGGAGCCCCTCGCCCGTCAGCGTGGTGCGGCCCGCGGTGGCGCCGATGATGAATCCGCGCGCCATCTGATCGCCCGCGGCCCAGAAGGCGTCGCCCGTGCGCTGGAAGCCGAACATCGAGTAGAAGATGTAGATCGGGATCAGCGGCTCGCCCTGCGTGGAGTAGGAGGTGCCGACCGCGGTGAACGCCGCCGCCGCGCCCGCCTCGTTGATGCCGACGTGCAGCAGTACGCCCTGCGGGCTCTCCTTGTAGGCGAGCAGCAGCTCCCGGTCGACCGAGACGTAGTTCTGGCCGTGCGGGTTGTAGATCTTCGACGTGGGGAAGTAGGAGTCCATGCCGAAGGTGCGCGCCTCGTCGGGGATGATCGGCACGATGCGCGGGCCGAAGCCCTTGTCGCGCATGAGATCCTTCAGCATGCGCACGAACACCATCGTGGTCGCCGCCTCCTGGGCACCGCTGCCCTTCGCCGCGATCGCGTAGCTCTTCGGCTCGGGCAGCTGGATCGGCGTGTGCGTCGAGCGCCGTTCGGGCAGATAGCCGCCCAGCTCGCGGCGCCGCTCGTGCATGTACTGGATGGTCGGGTCGTTCTCGCCCGGGTGGTAGTAGGGCGGGCGGTAGGGATCGGCCTCGAGCTGCGCGTCCGAGATGGGGATGTGCATCGTGTCGCGGAAGAGCTTCAGATCCTCCAGCGTCATCTTCTTCATCTGGTGCGTCGCGTTGCGGCCCTCGAAGTGCGGGCCGAGGCCGTAGCCCTTCACGGTCTTCGCGAGGATCACCGTGGGGCGGCCCTTGTGCGCCATCGCGGCGGCGTAGGCGGCGTAGACCTTGCGGTAGTCGTGGCCACCGCGGCGCAGGGCCCAGATCTGGTCGTCGGTGTAGTCGTCGACGAGGCGGAGAGCCCGCTCGTCCTTGCCGAAGAAGTGGTTGCGGATGTAGGCGCCGTTCTCGGCCTTGTAGGTCTGGTAGTCGCCGTCGGGCGTGGTGTTCATCACGTTGAGGAGCGCGCCCTCGGTGTCGCGGTCGAGCAGCTCGTCCCACTCCCGGCCCCAGATGACCTTGATCACGTTCCAGCCCGCGCCGCGGAAGAAGCTCTCGAGCTCCTGGATGATCTTGCCGTTGCCGCGCACCGGCCCGTCGAGCCGCTGCAGATTGCAGTTGATCACGAAGGTGAGGTTGTCGAGGCCATCGTTGGCGGCGACCTGCAGCTGGCCGCGGCTCTCGACCTCGTCCATCTCGCCGTCGCCGAGGAAGGCCCACACGTGCTGGTCGGAGGCGTCCTTGATGCCGCGATTGGTGAGGTACCTGTTGAGCTGCGCCTGGTAGATCGCATTGATCGGACCGAGGCCCATCGAGACGGTGGGGAACTGCCAGAAATCGGGCAGCAGGCGCGGATGCGGATAGCTCGGCAGGCCGTGCGGGGCGTGCGACTTCTCCTGGCGGAAGCCGTCGAGCTGATCCTCGGAGAGCCGCCCCTCGAGGAAGGCGCGCGCGTAGATGCCGGGGGAGGCGTGGCCCTGGATGAAGATCTGGTCTCCACCGCCCGGATGGTCCTGGCCGCGGAAGAAGTGGTTGAAGCCGACCTCGTAGAGAGCTGCCGCGGAGCCGTAGGTGGAGATGTGGCCGCCGACGCCGATGCCGGGGCGCTGCGCGCGGTGCACGGTCATGGCGGCGTTCCAGCGGATCCAGGAGCGGTACTGGCGCTCCGTGTCGTGATCGCCGGGGAAGTCCGGCTCGTCGCTGGACGCGATCGTGTTGACGTAGTCCGTGGTGGGCACCTGGGGCACGTTGAGGTGGAGCTGGCGGGACCGGTCGAGCAGGCTCGTCATGATCTCCCGGCCGCGGCCTGCCCCGCGCTCCTCGACGACGGCGTCGAGGGACTCGCGCCACTCGGAGGTCTCCTGCGGATCGATGTCGTCGCTGCCGGGTGCGTACGGATCCTGGGTATTCACGGCCAAGATGAGCTCCATTCATCGTGAGATGTACCGGCGGGACGCGGGTTCTTGCGTTCGGGTTCGGCACGGAGGACTCCCGCGATGATTCGCGGGGGCCGTCCCAGAGTATCGAACATCCACCATGGATTGCGCGCATTCGTTGTGGAATATGTGATACCCGGACAGCAGGCGGTGGTGGGGGAACGGAACGACGATTCCAACGGTGCGCCCGGAGGGACTCGAACCCCCGACCCTCTCGGTGTAAACGAGATGCTCTAACCAACTGAGCTACAGGCGCGTACTCGCCGGGCGAGCCCCCCGATTCTAGGGGAGGCCCGCTCGCGAGCGCGAATCGGCGCGACGCCGATCCCGAGCAATCGACAGGATCAGGCGATCGTGGCCAGTGCCTCCCGGTACGCGCCGAAATCGCGCGCCTGCCCCGGCTCGGTCTCGAAGGAGGCGAGCACGCGGCGATCCTCGCCGATGATGAGCGTGGCGCGGGTCGCGATGCCGCGCTCCTCCACGAACGCGTCGTAGGCCTGCGCCACCGCGCCGTGCGGCCAGAAGTCGGAGAGGATCGGGAAATCGTAGCCCTCGCGCTCCGCCCAGACTTGCAGCGAGAAGACCGAGTCGACCGAGATGCCGACGAGGCGCACCTTGCTGTCGGCGAAGATCGACAGGTTGTCGCGCAGCTCGCACAGCTCACCGGTGCAGATCCCTGAGAACGCGAGCGGGAAGAACACCAGCGCCACCGGCCCCTCGGCGACGAGCTCTGACAGCGTCAGCTCATCGCCGTGCTGGTCCGACAGCGTGAAATCCGGCGCCTGCGCGCCGACCTCGAGCACCATGGGTGCCCCCTTTCCGGCGCAGCGCGCCATCGATGACGGGTCGGTGTCCACCCTACTCTCAACGCCCGCGCCAAGGCCGGGAGCGCTCCGGGATCATCGGCGGGCCCCCGGCAGCGCCGCCTCGATCGCCGCGATCACCGCCGGATCGTCCGGCTCGGTCTGTGGCCGGAAACGTGCGATCGCGCCGTCTGGCGCGATCACGAACTTCTCGAAGTTCCATTTGACACGGCCCCGCTTGCCCTCGGCGTCGGGCACCTCGTGCAGCAGCGCGTAGAGAGGATGCTTGCGACGGCCGTTGACGCGCACCTTCGCCATGAGCGGGAAGGTGACGCCGTAGCTCGTCGAGCAGAAGGTCTTGATCTCCTCGGCGTCTCCCGGCTCCTGGTTCAGGAACTGGTTGCAGGGGAAGCCGAGCACGGTGAAGCCGCGCTCGGCGTACCGGCGCTGCAGGTCCTCGAGCTTCGCGTACTGGGGCGTCAGCCCGCAGCGGGAGGCGACGTTGACCGCGAGCACCACACGGTCGGCGTAGGCAGCGAGCGTGGTGTCTTCGCCGTCGATGGTGGTCAGGGGGATCTCGCGCAGTCGCATGCTCTCAGCCTACGCTTCGGAGCCGTCGATCGAGATCCCCACGGTGTTGAGATTCCGTGCTCTGTCCCGATGCTGCACTGCGATGCTCAGCAGGGCCAGCCCGAGTCCCACCAGTGCCAGC
>JASGDX010000327.1:0-8953 GCA_047606985.1 Leucobacter sp.
CGACGCCGTCGGCATCGGGATCGGCCTCGCCATCCTGCAGATCCCGCTCGCGCTGCCGCTGGCGGTGCTCGTGTTCCTGCTGTCGTTCATCCCGCTCGTCGGCGCCACGGTCGCGGGCGTCCTCGCCGCGCTGGTCGCGCTGGTGACGCACGGCCCGATCCAGGCGCTCATCGTGGTCGGCATCGTGGTGCTCGTCAACCAGCTCGAGGGCAACTTCCTGCAACCGGTGCTCATGGGCCGCGCGCTCAAGCTGCACCCGCTGGTCATCCTGCTCGCACTGACCATCGGCACCGTGCTGAGCGGCATTCTGGGTGCAGTGCTCGCCGTGCCGATTGCCGCGGTCGCGTGGGGCGTCATCCAGGTGTGGGACGGACCGGATCTGCCCGCCAAGGCGTTCCGGCCGAAGCCGGGCGAGCTCAACGGCTGACGCGCGCGCTGCGCTACGCTGAGCACGTAGTCGTGATAGACGACGGGCGGTGTCGCAACCGCCCGTCGAGCGAGAGGAGCGCGCCGTGCGCCTGCTGTTCCAGATCATCTCCCAGGTGGTGCTCGCGGCCATCGCGCTCGTCGTGGCACACTTCGCGCTTCCCGGCTTCGCGCTGCACATCGTCGGCTTCCTCACCGCGCTCGGCGTCTTCACGGTCGCGCACGCGGTGCTCGGACCCTTCGTGCTCACCATCGCGCAGCGCTACGCCGCCCCGCTCGCCGGCGGTGTCGGGCTCGTCGCGACGCTGCTCTCGCTGTGGGTGGCGACGCTCTTCCACGGCGGCATCGAGATCCACGGTGTGGAGACCTGGGTGCTCGCCCCCATCATCGTCTGGGTGATCACCGCGCTCGGCGGCTGGATCTTCATGGGTTTCGTCATCGAGAAGCGGCTGAAGCGGTACGAGACGGAGAAGGCGCTGCGGAAGGCGAAGCGCTGAGCGAAGAGTCGGCGGATCTGTCGGGCGTCGGGGAGTCCCGGCGCGCGGCCCCCGCTCAAAGCCTCGGCGGGGAGGTGCTGCGCGCGGAGGGCGTCGCGGTCGAGATCGACGGAGCGATGCTGCTGCCGCCGACCTTCATCCGGCTCGGGGCGGGCGGCTGCGTGGCGGTGCGCGGGCCCAACGGTGCGGGCAAGACGACGCTGCTGCGCGTCATCTCGGTCGCATGCGGCCGACTGCGGGATCGGCGACGCTCGGCATCGACGGGAGCCTCGTGCCGCTCGACGAGCGCCGGCGCGAGGTGCGCGAGCGCGTCGCAGCGCTGATCGGGCCGCCCGCGCTCTATCCCGATCTCACCCTCCGCGACCAGATCGCGCTCATCGACGCGGCCTGGACCGGCGCGCGCGGGGGAGGGCGGGCCGGCATGGAGCGGTCTGGGATCCGGCGCGCTCGCCGCGTTCGGCATCGAGCACCTCGCCGATCGCTTCCCCCACGAACTGTCGAGTGGGCAGCGGCAGCTCGTCTCGCTGGCGGTGACGCTGGCCGCACTCGGACTGCGGGCCCCCGGGAACTCGGTCAGCGCGGTGCTCGCGGGGGCGCTGCTCGGCGGGTGCTGGGGGATCGGGATCGGCGGCGCCGGGGCGCCGGTGCGATGCGAAGCGCGGAATCACGCATGACACACCCGGGATGCGCGGCCAGATTTTGCGTGAGACGGCGAGGTGTGCCAAGATGTATGAGTTGCCACGGCGGCGGGATGAGAATCCCGAGGCCTGGGAGCGTCCGGCCCCATCGTATAGCGGCCTAGTACGCCGCCCTCTCACGGCGGTAACGCGGGTTCGAATCCCGCTGGGGTCACCGGAACGAGAACCCCCGCTCAGGCGGGGGTTCTCGCATTCCTGCCGTGCGGCGCTGTGCGCGGGTTGCGCGTAGGGAGCCGGCCATGCAGCGCGCGAACTCGGCCTCGTCTTCGACGATGGCGACACCGCTCGGCGTCAGGGACCGCATGAGGCCGTGGTATCCGGCCCGCCACGCGCGGCCCACTCTTCACAGACCGCGGAGCCCGATCAGCCCGGTCACGGCGAACAGCGGCTTGAGTAGGACGAGCTCCCCGAAGCGGTACTCCTCGGCAGCGACGAGCCGTCGGGCCAGGTCGGGACGCAGTCGGTGGAGGTGGGCCCTGCCCTTCTCGGCGTGCAGCGGATCCGACACGATCTTGATGCTCGCCGCGTCCTCGACGAAGGGGATCGCATTCTGGATGTTCTCCCAGGTCGACCGCGAAGCGGTCTCGACGAGTACGGGGCGCCTTCCGCGCACGATCCCGCGGGCGTAATCGGCCATCAGCTCCGCCTCGGGGATCGCGCCCGCGACCGGCCCGCCGCAGCAGAGGATGAAGCCGTCGCGCCCGCGATCCACCGAGCGGATCGCCGCGCGCACGCGATACCGGTTGACGAGATTCGCCCGCCCGCCCCGGTTGCGGTACCCGAGCACCACCACGGCCTCCCGGCCCTCCCGCGGGTCGCCGTCGCCGAGACGGCGCCCATGCGCTCTCCGGTGCACCGCCTCGCTCCAGGCGAGCGTCGCGACGAGGGCGGCGCCGAGGGCTGCTGCGGTGCCGATCACGGCGGACGAGTGGACCACGCGCCGATTGTACCGAGGCCCGTCGCCGCGCCCGACGCGAGTAAGCTGAACACGTTGTGTCCCAGCACGAAGAGGAGCGTTCAGTGACCCGCACCATCAAGCTCGCCGTCATCCCGGGCGACGGCATCGGACCCGAGGTGATCGAGCAGGCCAATCGCGTGCTCGACGCGGTGCTGGAGGGCGGCGACGTCGCCCTCGACCGCACGGAGTTCAAGCTGGGCGCGGAGCGCTACCTCGCCACCGGCGATACGCTTCCCGCCGACGAGCAAGCCGAGATCGCCGAGCACGAGGCGATCCTCTTCGGCGCCGTGGGCGGAGCCCCCAACGACCCGCGCCTCAAGGACGCGAACATCGAGCGCGGCCTGCTGCTCAAGCTGCGCTTCGACTTCGAGCACTACGCCAACGTGCGTCCCTGCACGCTGTTCCCGGGTGTCGAGTCGACGCTCAGGAACCCGGGCGCCGTCGACTTCGTCGTGGTGCGCGAGGGCACCGAGGGCCCCTACGCCGGCAACGGCGGCCGACTGCGCCCCGACACTCCGAATGAAGTCGCGACCGAGGTTTCCGTCAACACCGCCTTCGGCATCGAGCGCGTGGTGCGCTACGCCTTCGAGACCGCGCGCAAGCGCCCCCGCAAGAAGCTGACCTGGGTGCACAAGACCAACGTGCTCGTGCACGCGGGCGCCGCCTGGACGCGCATCGTGCAGGCCGTCGCCGCCGAGTACCCGGAGATCGCGGTCGACTACATGCACGTCGATGCGGCCACGATCTTCATGGTGCAGGATCCCGCGCGCTTCGACGTCATCGTGACTGATAACCTGTTCGGTGATATCCTCACGGACCTGGCCGGCGCCATCGGCGGCGGCATCGGGCTCGCAGCCAGCGGCAACATCAATCCCGACGGCTCCTTCCCGAGCATGTTCGAGCCCGTTCACGGATCTGCGCCCGACATCGCTGGGCAGCAGCAGGCGGACCCGACCGCGGCGATCCTCTCCGCGGCGATCATGCTCGACCACCTCGGCCTCGCCGCCGAGGGCGATCGTGTGCGCGGCGCCGTGCGAGCCGATCTCGCCTCCCGCGGCGCCGAACCCCGAACCACCGTGCAGATCGGCGACGCCGTGATCGCGCAGTTGCCGCCGCGCAGCGCCTGAACGCACCCAGAACCTCCGAACCCCGAGAGAGCACCCCATGACCGAGCTGTCCTTCACCCGCACCGAGGCCGACCGGCTGCCCGCCGCCGAGCGCGAGGAGATCCTGCGCGACCCGGGCTTCGGCAACCACTTCACCGATCACATGGTCTCGATCGTGTGGACGCGGGATCAGGGCTGGCACGATGCCGAGGTCGTGCCGTACGGGCCGATCCCCATGGACCCGGCCTCCTCGGTGCTGCACTACGGGCAGGAGATCTTCGAGGGGCTCAAGGCGTACCGCCGGCCCGACGGCTCGATCGTGACCTTCCGGCCCGAGGAGAACGGTGCGCGCATGAACGCGAGCGCCCGACGGCTCGCCCTGCCCGAACTGCCCATCGATCTGTTCGTCGAGGCCGTGCACCAGCTCGTCGAAACCGACGCCGACTGGGTTCCCGGCGGTGCCGATCAGAGCCTCTATCTGCGTCCCTTCATGATCGCCGACGAGAGCTTCCTCGGTGTGCGCGCCGCTCAACGCGCTCGTTTCATGGTCATCGCGAGCCCCGCCGGCGCTTATTTCACGGGCGGCGTGAAGCCCGTCTCGATCTGGCTGTCCAGCGACCTCGCTCGCGCCGGCCACGGTGGTACGGGAGCCGCGAAGTGCGGCGGCAACTACGCCTCGTCGTTGCTGCCCACCAACATTGCCGCAGCGAACGGCTGCGCCCAGGTGCTGTTCACCGACTCCTCGACCGTCGACACCATCGATGAGCTCGGCGGTATGAACCTGTTCCTCGTGCGCGGCGATGGCACGCTCGTCACCCCGCAGCTCAACGGCAACATTCTCGACGGCATCACCCGCAAAAGCCTCATCCGGCTCGCGAAGGATCGCGGCCTCGCTGTCGAGGAGCGCGCGGTCACGGTGTCGGAGTGGCGCGACGGCGTCGCCGACGGCACGATCACGGAGGCGTTCGCCTGCGGCACCGCCGCGGTGATCACCCCGATCGGTCAGCTCAAGGGCGATACCGGGGTGATCGTCGACCTCGGCAGCGCCCCGGGCGAACTGACGATGTCGCTGCGCGAGGAGCTGGTCGGCATCCAGACGGGCGCGCGTGAAGACCGCCACGGATGGCTCGACGTCATCACGGAGGCCTGACCGTGAAGGTCGCGCGCTTCCAGTACGAGGGCGAGATCTCGTACGGCATCCTCGACGAGGCGGAATCGGGATCGGGATCGGGCGTCGAGCTGGTCGAGTTGACCGGCGATCCCATGATCGCCGGTTACGACACGACCGGGCGCCGCATCCGTCTCGAGGACGCGCGACTGCTCGCTCCCGTGATCCCGCGCTCGAAGATCGTGTGCGTCGGCAAGAACTACGCCGACCACGTCGAGGAGATGCAGGCCGAGACCGGGGGAGACCTCCCCGAGGAGCCGCTGCTGTTCCTCAAGCCCAACACCTCGGTGATCGGTCCCGGCGACGCGATCGTGCGCCCCCCGATCTCGGATCGCGTGGAGCACGAGGGCGAGTTGGCGATAGTGATCGGCGCTGTGGCGAAGGATGCGCCGGAGGAGGAGGCGCTGAAGTACGTCTTCGGCTTCACCTGCGCCAACGACGTCACCGCCCGCGATCTGCAGATCAAGGACGGGCAGTGGACGCGCGGCAAGGGCTTCGACACCTTCTGCCCGCTCGGCCCGGTCATCGAGACCGACCCCGACCTCGCCGACGCGCGCATCGTGACCCGGGTCAACGGCGAGGTGCGTCAGGACGGCCGCACCTCACAGCTCATCTTCTCGCTCGCCCGCATCGTGGCTCACGCCTCGCAGGCCTTCACGCTGCTGCCCGGAGACGTGATCCTCACGGGCACGCCGGCCGGCGTCGGCCGCCTCGAGGCCGGCGACACGGTCGAGGTCGAGATCGAGGGTATCGGGATCTTGCGCAACAGGGTCGCATGAACGACGGGCGCGAGGATCGGGATCCCGTTCGGGATCCGGGGTCGGAGCCTGCCGAGGGGGCCGAGGTGGCCGAGTCCGAGGCGGCCGAGGAGAACCCGGTCGAGGGGAAGGCGGGTGCGACGCGACGCGCGATCCTGCGCGGCGGCGGGCTCATCGCGGCGGGCGCCGCTGCGGGGATCGGCTCGGTGGCCGCGTGGCGCGCCTGGGAGCGGGATCATCCCGGCACCCCCTACATCCCCGAGCGCTTCTCGATCCCGAAGCCGCGGAAGAATCCGGGCTTCGACCATCTCGTGGTGGTGATGGGCGAGAACCGCTCCTTCGACAACATCCTGGGATACCTCTACACGCCCGACGATCCGCCGCCGGGCGGTTCCTTCGAGGGACTGGCGTTCGGAGACTACTCCAACACGGCCGAGGACGGCACGGTGGTGCCGGCGCACCGATACACGGGCTCGACCGATCGCATCATGGGCCGTCCGGATCCCGATCCCGGCGAAGAGTACCCGCACGTCAACACCCAGCTCTTCGGCGTGCTCGACGATCACAACCGCGGCCGCGAGGTCGACGACATGACCCATCCGTTCAACGCGCCCGAGGCCGGTGCCGAGCCGAAGATGAACGGTTTCGTGGTCGACTACGAGACCGACTTCACCGGCCGCACGAACCGCAAGCCGACGGCGGATGAGCGCCACCAGATCATGGGTTCGTTCGATCCCTCGATGCTTCCCGTCATCTCGACGCTCGCGCGCGAGTTCGGGGTGTTCGATCACTGGCACTGCGCCGTGCCCAGCCAGACGTTCTGCAACCGCAGCTTCTTTCACGCCTCCACCTCGCACGGCTACGTCACGAACCAGGCGGGCGGCGGATACGACAAGTGGCTCAACGCGGCCAAGACCCCGACCATCTTCAACCGGCTCGAGGACGCCGGGCTCAGCTGGCGCATCTACTTCGACGAGATGCAGCTGGTCTCCTTCACCGGCGTGCTGCACGCGCCCGTGCTCGAGGCGTACTGGAAGACCGATCGCTTCGCTCCGATGAGCCAGTTCCACGAGGACGTCGAGCAGGGGAAGCTGCCCGCCTACGCCTTCGTCGAACCGCGCATGATGTTCAACCACAACGACTTCCATCCGCCGGTCGGGCGGCCGCGCGAGAGCGAGGCGGACGGCAAGGAGTACGTCGACGGCGCCGTCTCCGACGTGCGCGCCGGCGATGCGCTGATCCACTCGCTCTACACCGCCATCCGCAACTCGACCTCCGAGCTGGGCTCGAACTACCTCAACACCGCCCTGCTCATCACCTTCGACGAGCACGGCGGCACCTACGACCACGTGCCGCCGCCCGCGGCGACCCCGCCGGATCGCTCGGGCGCCGGCGAGATGGGCTTCTCCTTCGACCGCCTGGGCTGCCGGGTGCCGGCGATCCTCGTATCGGCGCATGTGAAGCGCGGCAGCGTGTACCGGCAGGAGATGCATCATGGCTCGGTCATCGCGACGCTCTGCGAGCGCTTCGGCCTCGAGCCCCTGACCCGCCGAGACGCCGATGCGTCGACGCTGTGGACGGCGTTCAACCGCAAGGTCCCGAGGCACGCCGCCGACTGGCCGCAGCCCTCCGCCGCCTACGTGCCGCCCAATCCGGAATCCGGGCCCCACCCGGCAGCGGCCCACCCGGAGCGGCCGCTCAGCCCGCCGGCGAAGGGGCTCGTGGGGCTGCTGATCGCACGGTACGGCACGCCGGAGGAGAAGGGGCACCCGCCCGAGACCTTCGGCGCCGCCTACGAGATGCTGGTGAAGTACGGCGACGGGCTGTTCGGGGTGTCGGCCTCGGAGTGGACCGGCGGGCACGCGGGGTAACACACCGCGCGCGGCGGCGACGGGCATGCCACACTGGATACTCCCGCGAGAAGGGCAGGAGCGCGATGGCCGCAGGATCCCCCCGAGCGCCGAGATTCGGCGTCGAAGAAGAGTTCATGCTGCTCGACGCCGCGACCGGCCTGCCGAGCGACGGGTCGGAGGAGCTGATCGCCGCGCTGCCCGGTCTGCGCGCCGAGCACGAGTTCTTCCACTGCCAGCTCGAGACGGCGACGCCGATCTGCGAGCGCGCCGAGGAGGCCGTCGCGTCGCTCGGCGGCTTCCGCTCCGCCGCAGCCCTGGCGGCGGACGGCTTCGGGCTGGTGCTGGCCGGCACGGGCCTGCCCCCGATCGGCGGTGAGATTCCGGGGCGCGTGGTCGAGAAGCCCCGTTACCTCGAGATAGCACAGTCGGTGCGCGGCTCGGTGGCGCGCTACTACTCGACCGGCGCCCACGTGCACGTCGAGGTGCCGTCGCGCGACGCCGGGGTGCGCGCGATCGGGCGCTTCGCGCGCTGGTCGCCGGTGCTCGCCGCGCTCGCGGCGAACTCGCCGATCTCGCAGGGGGAGCGCACGGGCTACGCGAGCTGGCGATATCTGCTCACCCAGCAGTGGTCGACATCGGGCTATCCGCCGCCCTTCGCCGACGCGGCCGAGTACGAGCGGGTGGTCGCCGCGCTCGTGCGAGCGGGCGCCCTGGTCGACACGGCGCTCGTGAACTGGTCGATCCGCATCTCGGAGCGCTTCCCCACCATCGAGCTGCGCACGGCCGACGCGCAGCTGACCTCGGAGGACGCTGTGGCGTTCGCCATGATCTTCCGCGCGCTCGTGGCGAGAGGCCTTCGCGAGGACGAGCTGGGCGAGGCTGTGGAGCACCCGCAACCCGATCTGCTCCGCGGCGCGCACTGGCGAGCGGCCCGCGACGGCGTGGGCGGAGATCTCTTCGACCCCCTCGAGGGCGTGCCGCGCCCGGCATTCGAGCTGGTCGACGCGATGATCGCGCACGCCGCCGACGAGCTGGACGCGGCGGGGGACGCGGCGCTGGTGGAGCGCTTCGTCGAGCGCCGCAGAGCCGATCGCGGGGCCGCGCAGCGCCAGCTGGCGGCTTGGGAGAGCGGCGGGATCGCCGAACTGCTCGCGCTCTACCGGGCCGGGCACGATCCCGCGCACTGATCCCGGCGAGGCGCGCGGCCCGGGCGGCCGAACCTCCGCGGGCCGTCCAGCTCATCGTCGTAGGCTGGAACCCATGATCGAACAGCATGCGCACAACGGATTCACCCTGCCGGCGATCGGGCTCGGCACCTACAAGCTGAACGGCGCGGCCGGCGCGGCGGCCGTCACTTCGGCGATCGGCGGAGGCTACCGCCTCCTCGACTCCGCCTTCAACTACGAGAACGAGGGGGCCGTCGGGCGCGGCGCCACCGACGCACTCGCTCAGGGGCTCTCCTCGCGCGGCGAGCTCGTCGTGACGAGCA
>JASGDX010000328.1:0-3512 GCA_047606985.1 Leucobacter sp.
CGCGAGTTCCGCCAGGCCGTCGCGCTCGGCATCCGCCGCATCCGCTGCGACGGGCGCGGCGGGCGCAGCAGGCGCGGCGGGCGCGGCGGCGGCCTCGACGAGCGGGAAGACGGCGTACGACCCGCGATCGATCACCGGCGATCCGACCTGCGTCCAGTCGGGCTCGCCGCCGGCCGGCCGCTCGCGGATGGCGCGCTCGATCCCCTCCGCGGTCGCCAACGCGCGGGTGTACCGCTCGTCGAGCCCCGCGTCGCCGCTCATGCGCCGCGATCCGCGCGCTGCCGCCGCCACCGCTCGAGCTCCGCGGGATCCGCCGTCCACCGCACGAGGTCGTCGAGCGCTGCGAACCCGCCCGCGACGTAGGCCCGCACCAGCGCCCGGTAGTGGGCGAGGTCGTCGACGACGGCGTACTCGACGCGGTACTCGGGCTCCGCTTCGCCGTCGCCGGCGTTCGCCGTGGCGACGCGGGCGATGCTGTCGGCGTAGAAGAGCAGCTGGATCCCGTCGCCCAGCGCCTCGTCCTCGAGCGTGAACACCTCGTTCGCGGAGCCGTACCGCTCGGCGACGAAACTCCAGAACGCCTCGATCGCGGTGCCGTCGTCCCCCGGATTCCAGGTCTTCTCGAGCTCCTGGTCGTCGGTGCAGGTCAGGGTCCGCTCGCGCACCGTCGCGGGCGCGTTCCCGCTCGCCGCGTCGAGGTCGTACGGCTGCCGCTTCGCGCGGTCGGCGGCCTCGGAGCACATCAGGAACCGCAGCGTGCGCACCGCGTCATCGGCGAGGGACGGGTGCGCGTCGCGCACGGCCGCATCGACCGCAGCCTCCATCCGCTGCCAGTCGCGCTTGTCGGTGCCCCGCTCGCCCCGGCGTGCGTCGCGGGCGATGCGCAGATCGGCGCAGGCCTGCTCGGCAGTTTCGACCACCCGCAGCACCTCGGGCAGGAGTGCGGGATCGACGGCGTCCGGATCGCGGTGCGGGATGGTCGAGCCGTGCAGGTACTGCCCGGTGAATCTCAGGATCGCGGCGTCGAGCGCCGAGAGCGTCGTCCCGCGGCTCGCGCGGTTCCGGTTCGCGCGGTCCTCCTCCGCCCGGCTCCAGTTGGCCTGCTCGCCCGCGCAGGCGAGGGCCTCGATGATCCGCCCGCGATCGAGCAGCTCGATGTCGGCGCCATGCGCGACCAGCAGAGCGCGATCCCACGCGATACCCGCGAGCAGTTCGTCCACCTCGTCCGCGGGCGCGAGCAGCACGGGATCGAGCAGCTCCTCCGCGGCGCGCGCGTCGAGCGGATCGCGGGTCCCTGCCTCCCGGCACAGCGGAATCAGGGCGCTCCACAGGGTCAGGTGCTTCGGCAGGCTGCCGCGGAGCGCGGCCAGGTGCCGCTCCCCGATCGGCAGAACGAAGGTGCGCGGGTCGTGCAGCGCGTCGGCCCCGCCGATCACCTCGAGGACGAGTCGCCCGTCCCGCCTGAGCACGCGCGGGATCCACCCGCTCGCCCGTGCGAATTCGACGGCGCTCTCGGGAGCCTCAGCCGACGGCCACTGGTGCACGAGTGCGCCGTCGTCACCCTCGGAGACGAGCACCATGAAGTCGACGACGAGCTGCGCGACGCGGCCCCGGGCGTCCAGCCCCCAGTACACGGGGTAGCTGCCGTCGCCGTAGCCGGAGTCGCAGGCGATGCCCGCGTCCGCGCCGCCGAGTGAGAACTCGAGCACCGCCGGCCGCGGAGCCTCCGTGAACCGATCGAACGCCGCGGCCTTCTCGCGCGGCGTCATCTCAGCGTAGGCGACGTAATCGACGATGCAGACGCATCCCGCGTCGACGCCGATCACGTGGCCGCTGCCGGGGAGTGATGCCGGATGCCACGAGACGGGCTCCTCCTCGCTGAAGCGCACGCGCACCGCGGCGTTGCGATCGAACGCCGTGACCCGGTCGACGGGGTAGGCGCCCGGCTCGACCGTGCGCGCGAGCGGGCGGGCGTCGTCGTTGTCGTACCCGAAGTCCACGACCGACAGCACGCCCGTGCCGGTGACGAGCGTGCCGATCCGCGAGACGCGGGCCCGGTCGACCTCGCCGCCGCTCCCGCGTCGCACCTCGCGCTCCGCGAAGTTGCGCGCCTCGTCCAGCTGCGCCTGCTCCACCGGCATCTCGGCGAACGGCGGGTCCGACGCGCACCGGCTCACCCGCTCCTCGACCGTCGCGCGGTCGACGAACGGCTGCACGGGATCGCCTGAGTGGTCGGCGATCGCCGCGATCCTCCAGTCGGCGCCCTGCGCGCGCAGCGTGTACTCGTGGAATCTCTCGAGCGGAGACGTGGTGCGGGTCAGCACGTATGCGGTGTCGCCCAGGATCTCCGACCGCACGAACCGCTCCGCATCTGGTCCGTACTCGGCCGGACTGCTGAACGACTGCGCGAGGTTCGTGGCGGGCGATTCCGTGAAGTGGTTCAGCGTCGTCTGCGCCATCAGCTCGCCCCAGAGGTCGAAAGCGGCCCGGGGGTTGTCGGGATCCCGCTCCTCGAACACCGGGGCGGCGATCCGCCACTGCGCGTCGAATTCGGCCATGAACTGCTGCACCCGCTCCTCGGCGGGATTGCTCGCAGCGCTGTCATCCGTCATGGCCCCACCCTATACGGGGCCTCCGACACCCGTGCTGCCACAACCCGAGTGTCACACGTCGAACCCGCCACTCGCAGATGTCGCGTCGCGGAGCGGCCTGATGCCTCAGTCCGCCCAGGGGTCGACGAGCGAGATGCCCGTGTGCGCGAAGTCCTTGGTGTTCCGAGTGGCGCACACGGCATCGCGCGTCCGGCAGATCGCCGCGATCTGCGCATCGGCCGTCGAGATGGGCGCGCCGACGCGCTCGCGCTCATGCAGGATCTCGGCATAGGCCTCGGCGCACGACTCGTCGAACGGCAGCACCGCATGCCCGCCGCGGTAGGGTTCGACAGCAGCAACCACTGCTCTCTCCAACTCCGCTCTGCGTCGCCCGTTCGGCAGCCTTCGCACTCCGGCGAACAGCTCTGCCAACGTCACAGCCGTGATCACGACCTCGTCCTCGAGCGAGTCGAGCCATGCCACCACTCGCTCGTCGGGCTGCCGTCGAAACACCTCGGAGATCACGTTGGTGTCGAGGACGATCATTCGAAGTCCACCGCACGAGCGATGTCGTTGCGCCGGGGAACCGGAAGATCGTCGACTCCCCCGGCGCTCTGCGCCGCCCGCATCAGCGCGACCCCGATGTTCGGACGCCGCGCCGCCTGGGTGAGGATGTCGCGTACTTCGGCCTCCATCGACCGGCCGTGACGCTTCGCCTGCGCGACGAGCTGGTTCTTGACCGATTCGTCAAGGCCTCGCACGATGATGGATGACATGTGCATCACCTCCTGAGTGATAGCACCTATGATAGCTACTGCGTGAACGATCCGGAAGCCGAGAGGACCGCACTACCCGCGCACCGCCGCCACAGCACCCAGGCGACGACGATCACCGGCAGGACTGGCGCTCGCGACCACGAAC
>JASGDX010000329.1:0-4431 GCA_047606985.1 Leucobacter sp.
GACGCCTTCGCGGGCCGCCCCGAGCCCGTGAATCTCACCATCGTCCTCGGTCTCGCCGGCAACTGCCGGGTGCAGATCGAGGTCGCCGCCGCACGTTGACCCCAGAGACCAACAGCAGAGTCAGTCGACGCTTCAGAGAGGAACGCACCATGACCGACGACACCAGACCGAGCCGACTCGGCAGAATCACCCGCCGAGGACTGCTCGGCGTCACCGCAGCGGCCGCCGCCGCGCTGATGCTGGCCGGCTGCGCCGGCTCGGCGGGGCAGAGCGGCGGCGCGACCGACCCGAGCACCACCGAGCAGCAGAAGGGCGGCGTGCTGCGCGTGGCCGCCACCGACGGCGCCAACGTCGACATGGACCCGCACGGCACCGGCGCGGCCTCGGCCGTGAAGCGCGCGATGTTCGACGCGCTGGTCGAGTACGACGAGAACATGGTGCTGAAGCCCTATCTCGCCGAGAAGTTCGAGCCCGAGAACCCCGACGACCAGTCGGTCTGGATCATCAAGGTGCGCGACGCCAAGTGGCACGACGGCAAGCCCGTCACCGCCGACGACGTCGAGTTCACGATCCGCCGCATCGTCGAGGGCGGCCTCTCCGCCGCATCGCTGATGAGCCTCATCGACCTCGACGGCTTCGAGAAGATCGACGACAAGACGCTGCGCGTGCGCCTCACGGCCCCGAACTCGCAGCTGCCGGTCGCGTTCACCGCCTCGTACGCCTCGCTCGTGCCCGTCGGCTTCGATCCTGCGAAGCCCATCGGCACCGGCGCCTTCAAGTTCAAGTCCTTCACCCCGGGCCAGCGCTGGGAGGGCGAGCGCTTCGACGACTACTGGCGCGTCGACGGCGGCGCCTACCTCGACGGCCTGCAGGTGACCTCCTTCGATTCGTCGGCCTCGGCGCTCAACGCCCTGCTCGCCGGCCAGATCGACGCGATCCCGAACGTGCTGCCCGCGCAGCTGCCCCAGATCGAGAGCCAGCCGAACCTGAAGACGGTGGAGTCGGAGAGCGGCTACATCATGATGGTCGAGCTGCAGTCGGGCGAGGGCGCACCCTTCGAGGACCCGCGCGTGCGCGAGGCGTTCAAGCTCGCCCTCGACCGCCAGCAGCTCGTCGACTCGGTCTACTCGGGCTACGGCGATGTCGCCAACGACATCGGCGTGTTCCCGCAGTTCGACAAGGCCGCGGGCGACCCGCCCGTGCGCGAGCGCGACCTCGACCAGGCGAAGAAGCTGCTCAAGGAGGCCGGCAAGGAGAACCTGAAGGTGAAGCTGCGCGTCGGCGAGCTGATCCCCGGCATGACCGCCTCGGCCGAGATCATCCAGCAGCAGGTCGCCGAGGCCGGCATCGAGGTCGAGATCGACAAGGTCACCGACATCGCGCAGTTCTACGACGACGACTACTTCACCGCCGACCTCCAGGTCGACTACACCGACACGATCACCATGTACGACGGCGCGTACTATTGGTGGCTGTCGTACGCCGACTACCACAACACCGGCTGGAAGAACGACGACTTCGAGGCGAAGTTCGCCGAGGCGATCACCCTGCCCCAGGAGGAGTACGAGAAGAAGATGCAGGAGGCCACGCAGATCCTGTACGACGACGGCCCCTGGGCCGTCTGGGGCCGCCAGAACACGATCGACGTGCACACGGACAAGGTGATCGGCATCGAGCCGACCCTCGGCCGCGGCTTCCTGAACGACGGCGACTTCTCCGAGGTGTCGCTCGTCTCGTAGCCCGCGCTTCGAGCACGGGCCCCGGTCCCGGAGGATGCCTCCGGGACCGGGGCTCCGCCGTCGATGCACCGGGAGTGCTGCGCCGAGCCGGGAACGGCCTCCGAACGCCCCGATGTCATTGACATACGTACCGGTTGGTACTACATTTTCTCCTAGCGCTCGCACCGCCGCGGCGCAGCTTCGCGAGCGCTCGCAGGACTCCGCGAAGCCGGTCCGAGCTCGAGACGAGGGTCAAGATGTCGCATCGCATGACATTCCACGCCTTCACGCAGTTCGGCTGGCCCGACGGCTGCAACGGCCTCTGGCGCGATCGCGCCATCGTCCCCCCGCGCGAGCTGCCCGATCTGCAGTGGTGGATCGAGCTCGCGCGCATCGCGGAGCGCGGCCGCTTCGACACCCTCTTCTTCGCCGACGCGATGGGCATGGGCGGCTTCACCCCGGACGACATCGAGAACGAGATCAGCTCGGGCCGCATCATCCTCTGGGATCCCGCCGTCGCGATCCCCGCCCTCGCCGCCGCGACGGAGCACCTCGGCTTCCTCTTCACCAGCTCGATCATGCAGGAGCCGCCGTTCACCTTCGCGCGCCGCGCGAGCACGCTCGACCAGCTCACGGGCGGCCGCGTCGCCTGGAACATCGTCACCTCCTACAGCCCCGGCGCGGCGCGCAACTTCGGTCTCGACGACCTGCCGAGCCGCGAGGAGCGCTACGCCGCGGCCGACGAGTACGCGAGCGTGGCCTACCAGCTGTGGGAGGGCTCCTGGGACGACGACGCCGTAGTCGCCGACGCGAGCACCGGCGTCTACGTCGATCCCGCACGCGTGCGCCCGATCCACCACGCGGGCGAGCGCTACCGGGTCGCCGGCCCCCACCTCACACCGCCCACGCCGCAACGCACCCCGTTCATCGTGCAGGCCGGCGGCTCGCCCACCGGCCGCGGCTTCGCCGCGCGCCACGCCGAGATGCAGTTCCTCGCGACCGGCGCCCCCGAGTCGATGCGCTCCGCCATCGACGACGTCCGGGCCCGCGCGGTCGCGGCCGGACGAGGGGCCGACGAGATCGGCTTCACCATCTCGACCGGCTTCATCGTCGGCAGTACCGACGAGGAGGCGCGCGCCCTGGCCGACGCCTACGACGCGCTCGACGACTTCGACGACCACGCCGGGTACATCGCGGGATCGCTCGGCATCGACCTCTCCGGCCTCGGGCCGGACGACCGGGTGCCGAGCCTCGACGAGCCGCGCTCCGAGGGCGGCATGTCCGGCGTGCTCGCCGCCATGCGCACCCGGCTGGGCACCGGCACCCCGACCCTGCGAGAACTCGTGGGCGCCTACCGCGACCGCAACCGCGTGGTCGGCTGCCCCGAGCGCATCGCCGACGCCGTCGAGGGCTGGCGCGAGCTCGGGTTCACGGGCGTGGCGCTCGCCCTCGAGCCCCGGCCGCAGAGCCTCGTCGACTTCGTCGATCACGTCACGCCGGTGCTGCAGCGACGCGGGCTCGCCCAGCGCGAGTACGCATCGGGCACCCTGCGCAACAAGATCATGGGCTACGGCGACCGCGTCCCCGCCTCGCACCCCGCCGCCCGCTACCGACAGGAGGTGAGCAGGTGACCGGTCTGATCCTGCGAAGACTCGTATTCACGGCGTTCGCGCTCCTCATCATCTCGGTCGCCGTGTTCGGGGCCACCATGGCCCTGCCGGGCGATGCGGCCATCGCGCGCCTCGGCGCGTCGGCCACGCCGGAGTCCCTCGCCGCGCTGCGCGAGCGCATGAACCTCGACGCTCCCCTCCTGCAGCAGTACTTCGGATGGCTCGGCTCGCTCCTCCGCGGCGACCTCGGGCTGTCCTTCTCGACGAGCATCCCCGTCGGCGCCTACATCGGCCCGAAGGTCGCCAACTCGCTCGTGCTGCTGCTCATCACCACGGTCATCGCGGTGCCCATCGCCACGGGCATGGGCGTCTGGACGGCGCTGCGCCGCGACGGGGTCGCCGACCGGGTCTCCACCCTCGTGCTGCTGGTGATCGTCGCGCTGCCCGAGTTCGTCGTCGCGGTGCTCATCATCGCGCTGCTCTCCACCAACGTCTTCCGGCTCTTCCCCGCCGTGTCGATCATGGATCCGTCGCGGCCGTGGTGGGAGCAGGCGACGCTGCTGGTGCTGCCGGCGATCACGCTCGTGATCGTCTCGCTGCCCTACATCGCGCGCACGGTCCGCGCCTCGATGGCCGAGACGCTCGAGAGCGAGTTCATCTCGATGGCGCGCATGAAGGGCGTCAGCGAGAACCGGGTCATCTGGCGCCACGCGCTGCCGAACATCGCCGGCCCCTGGTTCCAGGTCACGGCGCAGTCGATCGCCTACCTCGCCGGCGGCATCGTCGTGGTCGAGGCGGTGTTCCAGTTCCCGGGCGTCGGCTATCAGCTGATCTCCTCGATCGGCAGCCGCGATCTCCCCGTCATCCAGGCCCTCGCGCTGCTGCTGGCCGCGTTCTACATCCTGCTGAACGCCGTCGCCGACATGGGCACGATCGCCATGACTCCCACCATGCGGAAGGGGAAGCGATGAGCGCCTCGGAACCGGCCCCGGAGGTCACGGGGTTCATCTCGATCGATGCGAAGCCGGCGAACCTCCCTCGGGGCCCCCGCAGGGGCGGCCTCCTCGAGTTCACGCGCAACGCGCTGAAGCTCACCGAGGGCA
>JASGDX010000330.1:0-2761 GCA_047606985.1 Leucobacter sp.
TCGCCGCGGCGCACGAGACCATTGCAGCAGTGGAGGCCGCACGATGAGCGCATCGACCCAGCACCTGAGCCGAGCCGGAGTCAGCATCTGGCTCGACGACCTGTCGCGCGAGCGCATCGAGAGCGGCGAGCTGCGCTCGCTGATCGCGAGCCGCGACGTGGTCGGCGTCACGACCAACCCCACCATCTTCGCGGGCGCCATCGCCGGCGGCGTGGGCTACGGCGAGCGGATCTCGGCCTGCGCCGAGCGCGGCCTCGGGGTCGCCGAGACGATCATCGAGCTCACCACCGCCGACGTCGCCGACGCCTGCGACGTGTTCGCCGAGGTGTACGCCGAGACCGCGGGCCGCGACGGCCGCGTCTCCATCGAGGTCGAGCCGGGCCTCGCCCGGGACACCGCGGGCACCGTCGTGCAGGCGCGCGAGCTGTGGGCCAAGGTCGACCGGCCCAACGCGATGATCAAGATCCCCGCGACCGTCGAGGGCCTCGAGGCCATCACCGAGACCATCGCCGCGGGCATCAGCGTCAACGTGACCCTGATCTTCAGCCTCGAGCGCTACCGCCAGGTGATCAACGCCTACCTCACGGGGCTCGAGAAGGCCCGCGCGGCCGGCATCGACCTCTCCGGCATCCACTCCGTCGCCTCGTTCTTCGTGTCCCGCGTCGACACCGAGATCGACGGGCGCCTGAACACGATCGGCACGCCCGAGGCGCTCGCGCTGAAGAGCCGCGCCGGCGTCGCCAACGCCCGTCTCGCCTACGAGGTGTACGGGCAGTCGTTCGCGACCGAGCGCGCGAAGCTGCTGCTCGATCTCGGCGCGAATCCGCAGCGCCCGCTGTGGGCATCGACCGGGGTGAAGGATCCGTCGCTGCCCGACACCCTCTACGTGGCCGAGCTCATCGCCCCCGGCGTCGTCAACACGATGCCCGCGGCCACGCTCGAGGCCTTCTCCGATCACGGCGAGGTGCGCGGCGACACGGTCACCTCGGAATATCTGGAGTCGAACCAGCTGCTCAACGCGCTCGACGGGCAGGGCATCGACTACGCCGAGGTCACCGGCAAGCTCGAGGTCGAGGGTCTGCAGAAGTTCGACGCCTCGTGGGCCGAGCTGTGCGAGACAGTGGAGCGCGAGCTGGGACGGGCGGAGTGACGATGGCTGTTCAGCTGAGCATCGGATCCGGCGTCGCGGGCGCGGACGCGTCGCTGAGCCGGCTCGTCGCCGACCGCGTCGCGAGCCGCATCTTCGAGAAGGACGCGACGCTGTGGGGACCCGCGGCCGCGGCCGAGGCCGCGATCCGGCTCGGCTGGACGGACTTCGCCCGCGCCGCCGAAGAGCTGATCCCCGGCATCGAGCGGCTGCGCGAGGAGTTCGCCGCCGAAGGCGTCGATCGCATCGTGCTGTGCGGCATGGGCGGATCGAGCCTCGCCCCCGCGGTGATCACGCGGTGGGCCGGAGTCGAGCTGACCATGATCGACTCGACGCATCCCGATGCGGTGCGGCGGGTGCTCGACGCCGATCTGCTGGGCCGCACCGCGGTCGTCGTGAGCTCCAAGTCGGGCAGCACGATCGAGACGCGCAGTCATCTCGCGGCGTTCGAGCACGCCTTCCGCTCCGCCGGGATCATGCCTGCGGAGCGCATCGTCATCGTCACCGATCCCGGATCGCCGCTCGACGGCGAATCGCGGGTGGCCGGTCGCCGGGTCTTCAACGCCGACCCGAAGGTGGGCGGTCGATTCTCGGCGCTCACGGCCTTCGGCCTGGTGCCCTCGGGGCTCGCCGGCGCGGACATCCGCGCCCTCGTGGCCGACGCGGCCGGCGTGCGCGACGCGCTCTCCGCCGACTCCGACGAGAACCCCGCGCTGCGCCTCGCAGCCGCGGTCGACGCCGGCCTGCCCGAGCGCCTGATCCTCGCGGTGGGCGAGAACGCCGGTTCCGCATGGGGTCTCGGCTCCTGGATCGAGCAGCTCGTCGCGGAGTCGACCGGCAAGGACGGCAAGGGCGTGCTGCCGATCGCGCTGCCGATCGACGCCCCCGAGTTCGGAGCTCCCCCGGCGAACACCGTGAGGGTGCGCGTGGGAGCGGAGCTGCCCGACGGCTCAGAGGGCTGGGACATCGCCTCCGCAGGCCCGCTGGGCGCGCAGATGCTCGCCTGGGAGGTCGCCACGGCGGCGCTCGGCTTCCTCATGGGGATCGACCCGTTCAACCAGCCCGATGTCGAGGCCGCCAAGGTGGCTGCTCGCGCCGTTCTGGGCGAGTCCGGGAGCACCGTCGATGACGGCGCCGAGCCGGAGTCGGGCGCGGCCTCGGCCGCGCGGATCGTCGAGGAGCTGCGGGCAGCTGTGCCCGCCGGCGGCTATCTCGCGATTCAGGCGTACCTGGATCCCTCGAGCGCGCAGGCTCGCGCGCTGCACGAGCTGCGGGATCGCCTCGCCTCGCGGCTCGGCGCGCCGGTCGCGCTCGGCTTCGGCCCCTCGTACCTGCATTCGGTGGGCCAGCTGCACAAGGGCGGGCCCGCGCTCGGAGCATTCCTGCAGCTGACCGAGGTCGGCGACCGCGACCTGATGATCCCCGGTGCGGAGAGCAGCTTCGGCGCGCTCATCGCCGCCCAGGCCCGAGGCGATCGGGAGGTGCTCGCGGAGCGCGGGCGCCCGGTCGTGGTGATGCCGCTGCTGCACGGCGACGACGGTCGGCTGCGGGAGCTGATCGCGGCGCTGTAGTCGCAGCCGATACCGTGCGAACGGGAACGGCCCCTCTCTTTCA
>JASGDX010000331.1:0-4516 GCA_047606985.1 Leucobacter sp.
GCCGGCGAGACCGAGGACGATGGTGAGATTCACGGGCTCGGGGCGGCCCGCGAAGGCGTCGGCGTAAGCCAGGGCGAACTCCTCGCGATGCGATTCGTCGCTCAGGTAGCACGTGGTCTTCACCACGTCGCCGAGGCCGAGGCCCTGGGCCTCGAGCTGGCGCGAGATGCGCTCGAGGACCACGCGGGTCTCGTTCGCGATGGTGTCGGCCTCGGGCACGAGCTTCATGGTCGCCACGTCGATCGCGAGGCTCGAGGCGTAGACGATGGGGCTGGTCGGTGCGGTGGTGGTCATGGGGCTCCTCCGTGATGGTGGGATGAGGCGTGCGGATCGGGATCAGGCCGCGGCCGGCGCGGGGACCCTGCCCCCGAGTGCGGCGGTGGCCTCCCGGCCGGCCTGCACCACGCGGTCGATGTAGGCGCGGATGCCCGCCTCGCCCTCGGGCTTCGCGAAGCCGTAGAGGGTGAAGGCGAAGGCGGCCTTGCCCTCGGCGTCGAAGATGGGAACCGCGATCACGCGCACCGCCTGCGCGTGCTCCTCGGTCAGTTCCTCGGGATCGTACAGCAGATCCGCCATCAGCGCGCGGAGATCCTCGGGCGGAAGCGCCTGCGGATCCTCGGCGAGCCGGTTGAGCGCGGCGGCGAACTGCCGCTGCGCGTCGTTGAGCAGACCGACGGAGTAGCCCCGTTCGCGCACCCGGGCGAGACGGCGCTCGTTCTCCTCGCGCGCCTCGCCGTCCGGGCCGGTCGACAGCCACTCCTGCAGCCGGGCGCCGTCGTTCCAGGCGCCGATGGCCGAGCCGTTGGGCGGGGTGAAGGGCAGGCGGGCGCCGACGAGGGTGGCGCGGTCCTGCGCGTCGGGGCTGCCGGCGCCGGCGAGCACCACGAGGTCTTCGCCGAACGCCGCGGTGGCGATGCAGCGGGAGGAGAGGTCGTCGGCCAGCCGCTCCATGATGGGGCGGATGAGGTCGACGGAGCGCAGCTGCTCCGAGGTGATCTCGGCCGGGGTGTAGGCGGCCACCATCGAGTGCGGCGCGAAGCGGCCGTAGCCGCCCTGGAAGAAGAGGAGGGGCAGCGACCCGCTCTCGATGTCGAGCTCGTTCACGGCGCCCATGACGATGTAGTGGTCGCCGGCCTCGACGACGTTGTCGAGCGTGCAGTCGATCCACGCGACGGCGTCCTCGAGGATCGGGTTGCCGAGGCCCGACTCGCGCGTTGCGACGCCGGCGAAGCGGTCGCCGTTCTTGGAGGCGAACTGGCGGCAGAGGTGCTCCTGGTCGGCGCTGAGGATGTTGACGCAGAACTTGCCCGCCGCCCGGATCCTGGGCCAGCTGCTCGACCCCTTGTCGGGCATGAAGCCGACGAGCGGGGGATTCAGCGAGATCGAGCTGAAGGTGCCGACCACGAAGCCGGCCCTCGTGCCGTCGGCCTCGGTCGTCGTGATCACGCTCACGCCGGTCGGGTACTGCCCGAGGACGGTGCGGAACCACCGCGGGTCTGTCAGCTCACCAGGCATGTCGTGCCCCTTTCGTTCGAGTTTCGATCAACATACTGTTCGGTATGTTAACCCGCAACGCCCGGCGGCGCAATGAGAATTCCGACCGGTTCGTCTGAGGGTCTGCCGATGGCCCGTTTTTCCGCTCCCGCGGGCGGCGTCAGCGGAATCCCGGGGGCTGCGCGGGGGTCGTGCGGCGGTCGCCCCGGGGGGTTGCCCGGGGGTTGCGCGGGGGCGGGGGAGCGGGTAATGTTCAGACCGACCGGTCGGTTCGCGCTGATCGGATGAGACTTGCCCGGTGCTCGCCGGGCTCCCAGACAGACCGAAGAACCGGCACCGAACCAGGAAACGGGGCAGACGATGCACACAGGATTGACCCTCATCTTCCAGAACCTCGATCGAGCGCGGGCGGACGTCGACGTCTACCGCCAGGAGCTCGAGTACGCCCGCCGCGCCGAGGAGCTCGGCTTCGACTCGATCTGGTCGCCGGAGCACCACTTCTCCAACTACGAGCTGACCCCCAATGTGCCGCAGTTCCTCTCCTGGGTGGCCGGGCAGACCTCGAAGATCCGCCTCGGCACGATGGTGTCGGTGCTGCCGTGGGGCGATCCCGTGCGCACCGCCGAGAACTTCGCGATGCTCGACCACCTCTCCGAGGGCCGGGCGATCCTCGGCATGGGCCGCGGCCTCGGCCGCATCGAGTTCGAGGGCTTCCGCGTGCCGATGAGCCACTCGCGCAGGCTCTACACCGAGTACGCGGAGTTCATCATGAACTCGCTCGAGACCGGTGTGATGGAGTACGACGGCGAGCTGCTCGAGCAGCCCAGGGTCGACCTGCGCCCCGAGCCCTACGCGAGCTACCGCGGCCGCACCTTCGCCTCGGCGGTGTCGCCCCAGTCGATCGACCTCATGGCGAAGCTCGGCATCGGCCTCATGGTGATCCCGCAGAAGCCCTGGCACACGGTCGAGAAGGAGCTCGAGGACTACCGCCGCCGCTACGTCGAGCTCAACGGCGAGCAGCCCCCGAAGCCCATCATCGCGATCTTCACCGGCGTGGGCGAGACCGAGGAGGAGGCCCAGGAGATGCGCGACGTCTACCTGCAGCGCTACGCGGTCTCGACGGTCGAGCACTACGAGTTCGACAACGTGGGCTTCGCCGAGATCGAGGGCTACGAGTACTACGCCGCGCTCGCCCGCAACATCGAGAAGCACGGCGTCGAGGGCTTCGCGGCCTTCCTGGCCGACCTGCAGGTGTGGGGCACCCCCGAGCAGGTCGTCGAGCGGATCACCGAGTACGTCGAGCGCCTGGACGCGGGCGGCGTGCTGCTCGTCCCGGCCTTCGGCAACATGCCGAAGGAGGTCGCCGACAAGAACTTCGAGCTGATCTCCCGCGAGGTGCTGCCGAAGCTCAAGGCGTATGATGCGGGCGGCGATCTCGGCGTGCGCTACCCCGACTTCGACGACGCCTGATCCGGAACCGGACCGACGAGAGGCAGAGAGACATGACCAGCGACGCAATCCGACCCCAGCAGCTCATCAACGGCCAGTGGCGCGACGGCAGCGGCGCCGACGGCATCGACGTGTTCGATCCGTCGACGGGAGAGAGGATCGCGGAGCTGGCGCCCGCGACCATCGCCGACGCCGACGGGGCCGTCGCCGCGGCCAAGGCCGCGTTCGAGTCGTGGAGCGAGCTCTCCCTGGCGCGCCGCGTGCAGTACCTGTACCGCATGCGTCAGAACCTCATCGACCACTCCGAGGAGCTGGCGCGCACCATCACCCGCGACCAGGGCAAGACCCTCGACGAGGCCCGCGGCGAGGTGCTGCGCTCCTGCGACTTCCTCGAGGCCGCCATCGCCGCGCCCATGCTCTACGGCAGCACCTCGGGCAACATCGCGGGCAACCTCGACTACAAGCATCTGCGCGAGCCCCTCGGCGTCGCGCTCGCCATCACCCCGCTCAACTTCCCGGTGATGAACCCCACACTCTTCGTCGGCTGGGCGCTGGTCACGGGCAACACGCTCGTGGTGAAGCCCTCCGAGCAGGATCCGCTGGCCTCGACCCACGCCCTGCAGCTCCTCGCCGACGGCCTGCCCGCCGGTGTGCTGAACGTGATCCAGGGCCGCGCCGACGTGTCGCAGCACCTCGTGAGCCACCCCGATGTCGCCGCGGTCTCCTGCATCACCTCGACCCCCGTCGCGCGGTCGATCCATCAGACGGCCACGCAGCTCGGCAAGCGCGTGCAGGCCAACGGCGGCGCGAAGAACCCGATCGTCATCGCCGCGGACGCCGACCTCGAGGCCGCGGCCGAGGGCGTCATCACGAGCGCGTTCGGGATGGCGGGTCAGCGCTGCCTCGCCGGCACCCGCATCATCGCAGAGCGCCCCGTCTACGACGAGCTGGTCGAGCGCGTCGCGCAGCTCACCGACCGGCTCGTGCTCGGCAGCGGCCTCGATCCCGAGACCACCCTCTGCCCGGTGGTCAGCGCCGCCGCGAAGGCCCGCATCACCGGCATGATCGACGCCGCGGCAGAGGCCGGAGCGACCCTGATCCGCGACGGCCGCGGCGCCGAGCCGCAGACCCCGTCGGCGAAGCCGGGCGGCTACTACCTCGGCCCGACGATCATCGCCGACCTGCCGATCGACCACCCCTCGAGCTGCGAGGAGATGTTCGGCCCGGCCATCATCGTGCACGCCGCCGACTCCGTCGACGAGGCGATCGCGATGGCCAACGACACCGAGTTCGGCAACGCGGCCTCCATCTGGACGGCCTCGGCCTCGACGGCGCGCAGGTTCGAGCGCGGCATCCGCTCGGGCAACATCGGCATCAACGCCTTCCCCGGGCCCCCGGCGAACCAGACCATGGGCGGCCTCGGAGCCTCCTTCTTCGGCGAGTCGCACATCTGCGGCGACGCGCCCCTGCGGTTCTACACCGAGGAGAAGCTGGTCTCCTCCCGCTGGTGACCGACGGCCGTCCGGTCGTTCCGCGCGAGCCGGCGAGTCGCAGGATCTCATGGCCGAGATCC
>JASGDX010000332.1:0-4275 GCA_047606985.1 Leucobacter sp.
TCAGCTGGTCCTTCGTCTCGTGCAGCGCGCCGACGTCGGCGAACTCGCCGCCGCGGGCGGGGCCGGGGGAGAGGATGATCATCGGCCGCGACTCGCAGTACGCCGTGCCGGCGGCGGAGAGCGCGTTGAGCAGCCCGGGACCGCTCGTGGTGATGACCACCCCGGGCTTGCCGGTCTGCAGCGACCATCCGTCGGCCCCGTACCCCGCGCCCTGCTCGTGCCGGGTGGTGACCGGGCGGATCCCGAGCGCGGTCAGTGGTCGGTAGAACTCGAGATTGTGGGTGCCCGGGATGCCGAACACGGTGTCGATGCCGTAGCCGTGAAGGGTTTCGATGACCACCCAGCCGGTGGTGCGCTTCGTCGTGGTTTCCATGCTGTTCCTCGGGATCGCGGGTGGTCTGATGCGGATCGGGAGACGGTTCCGCGCGGCCTCGTGGGGCGAGGAGCCGCCTCCCGATCGAAAGGGGTGGGCTCAGCGATCCTGCGTGTCGACGGTGGTGGTGTCGAGGCGCGGCGTGAAGGAACCGGTGACCGGGGCGGCGTCGGAGTGCTGCGGTGCGAAGCGCACGCCGATGAAGGCCGAGAGCGCGAGCACGCCGAAGAACGCGACGACCGACCAGAAGTTGCCGTCGGTCGCGATGAGCAGCGCCGAGGCGATCGCGGGCGACAGACCGCCCCAGACCGCCGCACCGATGCCGTACGAGAGCGACATCGAGGTGTAGCGCGACTGCGGTCGGAACATCTGCGCCATGAGGGTCGACAGCGGCGCCCACGCACCGCTGAGCGTGACCCGGATCAGGATGACGAACAGCCAGATGAGTCCGATGTTCTTCGCCTGGATCGAGAGCACCAGCGGGATGATCACGATGAGCGACGGGATGATGCCGAGGTACATGACCATCTTGGGGCCGATCTTGTCGCCGAGGGCGGCGATCGGCAGGGTGACGATGAACTCGACGAGCGAGGCGATCGTCATCGCGCCCAGGATGATGGTCGGGTCCAAGCCGATCTCGGGGGTGTCGGCGTAGTTCTGCACGAAGGTGGTCGCGACCACGTAGCCGCCCGACGACATCGCGATGATGCAGAAGCCGAGCAGGATCGGCCGCCAGTTGTTCTTGAGCGCGAAGAGCAGTGGCGTGGACTGCTCGTGCCCCTCGACCTTGGCCTCGAAGACCGGGGTCTCCTCGACGCGCCAGCGCACCCAGAAGCCCACGCCGATGAGCACGATGCTGAAGAGGAACGGCACGCGCCAGCCCCAGCTCAGCAGCGCGTCCTCGCCCAGAGCGGAGAGCGCCCAGAACGCGCCGGTCGCCATCATGGCGCCGAGCGGGTTGCCGACCTGGGTGAAGCCGCCGTAGAAGCTCTTCCACTTCTCGGGGGCGCTCTCGACGGCCATGAGGCTCGCGCCGCCCCACTCGCCGCCGACCGCGAGACCCTGTGCCATGCGGCAGATGATGAGGAGGATCGGGCCCCAGATGCCGATGGCGGCGTAGCCGGGCAGCACGCCGACGAGCGTCGTGGCGATGCCCATGAGGATCAGCGTGATGGTCAGCGCCGGCTTGCGGCCGAGCTTGTCGCCGACGTGGCCGAAGATGACGCCTCCGATCGGGCGCATGAAGAACGCCACCGCGTAGGTGCCGAAGGAGGCGAGCGTGGCGAGCGCCGGCTCGGCCTCGGGGAAGAACACGTGCGGGAAGATGATCGCGGCGGCGGTGGCGTAGACGTAGAAGTCGTACCACTCGATCGAGGTGCCGACGAGGGCGGCGAAGCCGCCTCTCAGGGCCCTCTTGTGGGAATTCGGCGCAGCGGCCGTGGACGTGGACATGTGAGCTCCTTTGCTGGATGCTGCGGTGCGTCGCACCGCCGTGTGAATGGGACGCGGTGGGGCGGGCCAATCGGTCGACCTGCCCTGGGGGGAGGATCAGCGGGCGAAGACGCGCTCGCCGCCGACCCAGGTCTCGAGCACGGAGATCCCGGCGATCTCCGCGACGGGGGTGTGGTGAGGATCGCGGTCGAGCACGGCGAAGTCGGCGCGCTTGCCCACCTCGAGCGAGCCGAGATCATCCTCGCGGCCGATGGCTCGGGCCGCCGAGATCGTGTGCCCGCGCAGGGCCGTGTCGAGCGAGACCGCGAGATCGTCGGACCCGAGTCGCGTGCCGCGGCGCGTGACGCGCGACACGGCGGCCTGGAGGGCCTCCATGGGGCGCGGATCGGCGACCGGTGCGTCCGAGCTGATGGTGACGGGCACGCCCGCCCGCTCGAACTCGCCGAGCGGGTTGAAGCGCTCGCCCGGCGTGCCGATGGCCTGCTCGACGCCCTCGCCCCAGTTGTAGTGGTGCTGGGGCTGGTTCACGGGGTAGATGCCGGCCCGCGCCATGCGCTCGATCTGCTCGGGCGTGGGCAGCCCGCAGTGCTCGATGCGGTGGCGGGCATCGGCGTCGGGGCGCTCGGCGAGCGCTGCCTCGATGGCGCTGATGACCATCTCGAGTGCGGTGGGCGACTGCGAGTGCGTGGCGGTCTGCAGACCGACGCGGTGCGCCTTCTTGATGAGCTCGGTGTAGTCGCCGGGCTCGTGGTAGAGCTGGCCTGTGCGGCACGGATCGCCCACGTAGCCGTCGGGGAAGTACGCGGTCCACCCGCCGAGGGTGCCGTCCGAGTAGAACTTGATGCCGGCGAAGCTGAGGTGCTCGTTGCCGAACTGCCCGTGGAGGCCCATCTCGATGGCCTCGTCGAGCAGGTGGGAGAGCAGATACATGCTCACGCGCACCTTCAGGTCGCCCGACTCGGCCAGGCGGAGGTACATGTCGAACTCGCGGCGGCTCACCTGCGCGTCGCCGATCGTGGTCACGCCGCCGGCGAGGAAGTTCTCCTGCGCTGCCGCGAGCTGCCGCTTGTGCTCGTCGGGCTCGTCGGCGAGATGGAAGTTGGGGCCGTGGTGCCCGATCTTCACACCCTCGAGGCCGGTGAGCACGTTGCACGCGGCGTCGGAGAGCTCGCCGGTCAGCTCGCCATCGGCGTCGCGGAAGAACTCGCCGCCCTTCGGGTTCGGGGTGTCCCGCGTCACGCCGTGCAACTCGAAGGTGTACGAGTTGACCACGCCGCCATGGCCAGAGGCGTTCATCAGGTAGACCTCGCGGTCGGTGGCGACCTCGTCGAGCTCGAAGCGGGTGGGGTGGCGGCGCTCCGCGAGGTTGCGCTGCTCGTAGCCGTAGCCGCGGATGGGGCGTCCCGCGGGCAGCGTCTTCGCGGCCTCGCGCAGCAGCCCCACGATCTCGGGGATCGAGCCGGCCTTGTCGGGGCCGCAGTCGACCCAGCTCATCATCTGGCCGAGCATCAGCGGGTGCGCGTGGGCGTCGATGAAGCCCGGCACGACGGTGGCGTCGCCGAGGTCGATGAGTTCGGGCTCGAGCGCGCTGACCTCCGCCGACGCGGCGCGGCAGGCCTCGATCGTGCCGAGGTGCCGCACGCGGTCGGCGATGACGAGGAAGGCCTCGGGAGTGCTCGCCGCCTCGTCGAGAGCGTGGATGCGCATCGCCGTGACGATGCGGGGCGCCGAGAGCGTCGGGGCCTGGGTGAACGCGAGCTTGCGCACAGGTGAACTCCTTCGTGTCGAATCGATACGAGGGTACGTCGGATCTCTCCGCGCGTGGAAGCCAGAAAATCTGCCTTTCATGCTGTATTCGTCGATTCGTCGGCATGAATCGCCATTTTCACGACCATACGCGCATTTTCTGTTATGAAGTCATTATTTTGTCGACGCGCGGGCCTCCGTCTCTGGCATCATCGGAGCATGGACGACTTCGACGAGGACCTCATCCGAGCACTGCAGCTCGACGGCCGGGCCCAGTTCTCCGCGCTCGCCGCGAAGCTCGGCGTGCACCGTACGCTCGTCGCCCAGCGAGTACACGAACTGCTGGCAGAGGGGGAGATCCGCATCCTCGCGGCCGTGCACCCCCGCGCCGTCGGGCTTCCGATCCAGGCGAATCTGCAGTTGCGCATCAGCGGTCCCACATCGCCGGTCTTCGAGCGGCTGCGGGAGTTCTCCAACGTCGTGTTCCTGTCGGAGATCAGCGGCCAGTCCCAGGCGGTCGTCGAGGTCTGGGCGGCCGACCGTGAGGATGTGGGGCGATCGGTGCGGGCGATCCAGGCGGTTCCGGGCGTGGTCGAGGTGCAGTTCTCGCTCTACGACCGGGTGCTGCGGCGGCTGCGGCTGGGAGAGGATCCCGAGCTCTCGGACCTCGTGTTCGACGACTTCGACATCGAGATCATGGCGCA
>JASGDX010000333.1:0-3250 GCA_047606985.1 Leucobacter sp.
GCCTCCGACCACAGCTGCACCGGGAGCTCGTTCGGCCCTTTCTCGTCGAGCAGGTCGAGGAACGCCATCACGAGATCGACGGGACTGCCGCCGCCCGATCCCGCCACCTCGATCTGCTCGACGCGCGCCATGAGCACGTGCTCCGCCACCTCGTTCAGCAGCTGCTGCTTGCCCTCGAAGTAGCCGTAGATCGCGCCGGCCGACAGGCCGGACTCGACGATGATGTCGGCCATCGAGGTGCGCTGATACCCCTGCCGGGAGAAGCAGCGCATCGCCGCGTCGATGATCTCGCCGCGGCGCGCGCGGCGATGGGCTTCGCTGACCTTGGGAATGATCCCGCTCCTCTCGACTCGGCGGACGACTCCGTCTCACTCTATCCTCGCATTCATGCTATAAAAGAACGAACATTCGTTTTAGGATATTTCCGATCACCACTCCGTCGATGCTCACGAAAGCAGGATGCCCATGCCCCGGTCCCCATCGGCCGCCCCCGCGCAGGCCGAGGCCAGAACACCCTTCGCCCGCGCCATCGCCTTCGCGGCGGCAGCCGTGGTCATGGTCAGCCTCGTGCTGCTCGCCTTCGCCTGGCCCTCCGTCACCTCCGACCCGCACGATCTGCCCATCGGCGTGGTCGGCGACGACGCCCAGATCGCGCAGATCGAGACCGCGCTCGACGAGCAGGGAGAGGGCGTCTTCGCACTCGAGCGCTACGACGACCGCGAAGCCGCGGTCTCCGGCATCGAGCACCGCGAGGTCTACGGCGCGATCGTGCTCGGCGCGAGCGCGGCGACACCGAGGGGGCGGCCGAGGACGCAACCGACGAGGGCGCGGGATCGGCCGCTGCGGATGCGGAGTCGGCGAACGGCGCAGCGACCGCGACCGCGAGCACGGCCGCAGCCCCCGAGATCCTCACCTCCTCGGCGGCCAATGCGCAGGTAGCACAGATGCTCCAGGGCATTGCGACCGGTCTGCAGCGGCAGATCGACGCCGGCGTGCGGGATCGCGTGTCCCAGCAGATCCAGGGCCTCGCACAGGCGCTCCAGGCGGGCGGGCCGGCCGCGCAGCAGGCCGCCGCGGGAGCCGCCGCGCTCACCGAGTTCGAGATCCCCAGCGTCGAGGTGGTCGTCACCGACGTCGTGGCGCTCGCCGACAGCGATCCCCGAGGCGCCGTGCTGGGCGTGGCCGCGCTGCCCCTGACGATGGGCGGCATGCTCGGCGCCGTCCTGATCTCCTTCGCCATCACCGGCACCTCGCGTCGGCTCACCGCGCTCGCCGTCTACGGCGTCGTCGGGGGCCTCGCACTCGCCGGCATCCTGCAGGGCTGGTTCGGCGGGCTGCAGGGCGACTACTGGGCGAACGCCGGTGCGATCGGGCTCTCGCTCGTGGCGATCTCGGCCACGATCGTCGGCTTCCGCACCCTGCTCGGCAACGCCGGCATCGGCCTCGGCGCGGCCCTCATGTTCTTCTTCGCCAACCCCATCTCGGGGGCATCGATGCCGCCGCAGTTCCTCGCGGGATCGTGGGGCGCGATCGGCCAGTGGTTCCCACCCGGGGCGAGCGCCACGCTGCTGCGCGGGCTCTCCTATTTCCCCGATGCCGACGCCGCGTTCCCCTGGGCGGTGATCGGCGGCTGGACCCTGCTCGGCGTGCTGATGATCCTGGCGGGCGCGATCCACCGCCGCAGCAAAGCTCCGGCGCCGGTCGCGGAGGCCGGAACGAGGGTCGTCGCGTAGTACGCTGGACGGGCCGCCTCCGTAGCTCAGTGGATAGAGCAACGGCCTTCTAATCCGTCGGTCGCAGGTTCGAATCCTGCCGGGGGCACTCAATGCGCGATGTTCGAAACTGCGACACACGAGACAGTGTCGCGGTTTCGTTCTCGCCCTCCGTACCGTCGCCGTCATCGTCGCGCGCGAGGGCTTCCTGCTGGACGCTCGGATCGAGGAGCACCGTGAAGGGCTTGGCGAGCTCGGCCTCAAGCTGCTTGTGCTCCCCGATGCGGATGCGAGTGAAGAACGCCTGGTTCGCCAGGCGGCGGTTCTGATCGTTGCAGCACGCGTAGATACGTCCGATGTCGGTGGCGAGGTCGAGACAGTCGTCGATGTGGTTGCGAGCCTCGGCGTAGTCGTTATGGTGTTCCGCGAGGCGCTCGTCGAGATCGGCGAGCTCAGCGCGGAGCCGATCCTGATACTTCTTGAACTGCTCAAGGCTCAGTGCATCTTTCAGATGGGACACACTCGTGACGACACACTTCGAAGCCGGCAGATCTCGAGACCGGAGTCGTCGCAGACAGAACGCTGTACCGAGCGTTCGTCCTTACATTCGGCCATCGGCCAGTTCGCCCGTGCAGGCTCGGTCGATAGACGAGTCTCTTGACCGGATTCCGATATCCGAAATATTGGCTTGCACCCGATGTCAAGCTGTGGTGAGTCACTCGGACACTATTTCTCGGGTTTCTCGTTCGGGAGATTGATCCCGACCCTGTCTGCCGGGGACGGAGTCACCGGTCTCTGGGTGAATCGTTCGGGGTGTTGCTCGTAGTAGCGTTGCAGCGCCCGGTCCCTCGTCTTCCATACCTGCCGCCAGGAACCGTCACCGACCTGGGCTGGCGAGAAGAGCGCGATCCCGGAGTGCTTATGCTTCGTGTTGTACCACGGCACGTAGCCGGCGAGATACTGACGGGCATGGTCGAGATCGGTGAACACGCGCGGATAGCCCGGCCGGTACTTCATCGTGCGGAACCCGGCCTCGGAGAACGGGTTATCGTTCGATACATACGGGCGGTTATGCGAGAGCCGCACATGATGCGCGGTGAGCGCTTCGCGGAGCGCGTTTGATCGCATCGCAGCCCCCGAGTCGGCATGCACGACCTCTGGCGCCCCACGCTCAGCGATCGCTCGGTCGAACATGGCGACGGCGAGGTGGTCGGCCTCACGCTCCTCGACCCGGTAGCCGATGATCTCTCTGGAGTAGATATCGGTGATCTTGTACGCCTTGAACACGACCCCACGCCACGGGGTCAGTAGATCGGTGATATCCCACGACCACGCCTGCCCCGGCCGTGTCGCCGTGACGACCGGCACGTCGCGCGGGGTGCGCTGCCCACGCTTGGTCGGGAGCTTCGGGCGGAGGCTCTGCTCCAGCTCCGCAGCGATACGCCACCAGGTACGACGGGAGGCGAGCATCACCCCCGCATCCCATGCCGTCGCGAACGCATGATCCACCGACACCTCGTCCGCCCACCCGGCAAGAA
>JASGDX010000334.1:0-4720 GCA_047606985.1 Leucobacter sp.
GATGGGGTTGTACAGAGCAGAGCGACCACAATTTCTCGGGCTCGGGCTCCGGACCGGGCCCCGGCAGGGGCCAAGCCTGCCCGGGCTCCGGACCGGGCCCCGGTTACCCGAGCACGCGGGCGACGAGCGCCTGCGCCGCCTCCTGCACCCCGGCGAGGTGCTCGGGGCCGCGGAACGACTCGGCGTAGATCTTCATCACGTCCTCCGTACCCGAGGGGCGGGCGGCGAACCAGGCGTGCTCCGTCTGCACCTTGAGACCGCCGATGGGCGCGCCGTTGCCCGGCGCAGCGGTGAGGATCGCGGTGATGGGGTCGCCTGCGAGCTCGGTGTCGGTCACGTCGTCGGGCGAGAGGGCGCCGAGGCGCGCCTTCTGCGCGGGCGACGCCGCGGCGTCGATGCGGGCGTAGGCGGGCTCGCCGAAGCGCTCGACGAGCTCGCGGTAGCGCTCGGAGGGCGACTGGCCCGTGACGGCCTGGATCTCGGCCGCGAGCAGGCAGAGCAGGATCCCGTCCTTGTCGGTCGACCATGCGGTGCCGTCGAAGCGCTGGAACGAGGCGCCCGCGCTCTCCTCGCCGCCGAATACGACTTCGCCGGACGAGAGGCCGGGCACGAACCACTTGAAGCCCACCGGCACCTCGAGCAGTTCGCGGCCGTGCGAGGCGACCACGCGGTCGATGAGGCCGGAGGAGACGAGCGTCTTGCCGATCTTCGCGGTCGCGGGCCAGTCGGGCCGGTGCGAGAGCAGGTAGTCGATCGCCACCGCGAGGTAGTGGTTGGGGTTCATGAGGCCCGCGTCGGAGGTGACGATGCCGTGCCGGTCGGCGTCGGCGTCGTTGCCCGTGACGATCGGGTACAGCGGCCGGTACTCGTCGACGGTCGACATGACGTAGGCCGAGGAGGGATCCATGCGGATCTTCCCGTCCCAGTCGAGGTGCATGAAGCCCCACTGCGGGTCGACGCCGGGGCCGAGCACGGTGAGGTCGAGGTCGTAGCGATCCCGGATCGCGGCCCAGTAGGCGACACTGGCCCCGCCGAGCGGGTGAGCCGCGATGCGCAGGCCCGAGTCGCGGATCGCGGCCACGTCGATGACCTCGCCGAGCGACTCGACGTATTCGCCGAGGAAGTCGTAGCGGCCGACGGGCACGCCGCCGATCCCGTCGTCCGAGGAGCGCGGGATCGCGTCGACGCCGCTCTCGAGCAGCTCGTTGGCGCGCGCCGCGATCCAGTTCGTGGCGTCGGTGTCGGCGGGGCCGCCGTGCGGCGGGTTGTACTTGAAGCCGCCGTCGGCGGGAGGGTTGTGGCTGGGGGTGACCACGATGCCGTCGGCGCGCTGCGGGTCGTCGACGGCGCGGTCGCGGTTGTGGCTGAGGATCGCGTGGCTCACGGCGGGCGTGGGCACGAACATCTCGTCGCCGGATCCCGCCTTCGCGAGCACGTGCACGCCGGCCGCCGAGAGCACCTCGCGAGCCGTGCGCTCGGCTGGGAAGGACAGCGCGTGCGTGTCGGAACCGATGAACAGGGGCCCTTCGATGCCCTGCGCCGCGCGGTACTCCGCGATCGCGGCGCTGATCGCGATGATGTGCGCCTCGTTGAATGACCCCTTCAGCGAGGAACCGCGGTGCCCGGAGGTGCCGAAGACCACGCGCTGCGCCGGGTCGGCGGGATCCGGCACCACCTCCGTATACGCCGCGAGCAGCGCCTCGACGTCGATGAGATCCTGCTGCTGCGCCGGCCGCCCTGCTCGTTCGTTCATGGGAACAGTCTGCCATCCACCACCGATGCGCTCCAACGCGGATCGCGGCGATCCCCGTCAGTCCGCACCACCGCCGCAACCCCTCGCGTCACGCAGCCGGATCCCGCCCCGCCGGGATCCCCCGTGCAGGACTGGTGCGGATGCAGCTCGCCGGAGGAAGGATCCGCAACCGCGCGTTCACGCGGCAGCGCTACGCTGGGAGCATGACCGAGCGCGACACCGCAGAGGCGGACACCGCAGAGACCGCGATCCATCCCAGGCGCAGCGAGATCGAGTGCTGGCTCACCGACATGGACGGCGTGCTCGTGCACGAGAACCGTGCGATCCCGGGCGCCGCCGAGCTGCTGCAGCACTGGCGCGACGCCGAGGTCCCCTACCTCGTGCTCACCAACAACTCGATCTTCACGGCCCGCGACCTGAGCGCCCGCCTCGCCGCCTCCGGCATCGACGTGCCCGAGGACCGCATCTGGACGAGCGCGCTCGCCACGGCCGCCTTCCTGAAGCAGCAGAAGCCCGGCGGCTCGGCCTTCGTGATCGGCGAGGCCGGCATCCTCACGGCGCTCCACGAGGCCGGCTACGTGATGACCGAGACCGATCCCGACTTCGTGGTGGTCGGCGAGACCCGCAACTACTCCTTCGAGGCGATCACGAAGGCGATCCGCCTCATCATCGGCGGCGCCCGCTTCATCTCGACCAACCCCGACGCCACGGGCCCCAGCGCCGAGGGCCCGCTGCCCGCGACCGGCGCCATCAACGCGCTCATCACCGAGGCGACCGGCAAGCTGCCCTACATCGTCGGCAAGCCGAACCCCATGATGTTCCGCTCGGCGCTCAACCGCATCGGCGCGCACTCCCACAACACCGGCATGATCGGCGACCGCATGGACACCGATGTCGTCGCGGGCATGGAGGCCGGCCTGCACACGGTGCTCGTGATGACCGGCATCTCCGATCGCGCGGAGATCGAGCGCTTCCCGTTCCGGCCGGACGAGATCCTGGGCTCGGTCGCCGAGCTGCTGTAGGCGCGCGCCGCTCGCGAGCGCGGTACGGTTCGGGATCGCGGTGCTGTTCGGGATCGCGGTACGGTTCGGGGATCGCCGGGCGGTTCGGGAGTTCCGGGTTGTTCGGGATCGCAGGCGGTTCGGGATCCCGGGGCGCCGCGATGCGGTCGAGCCGATTCGGGATCCGGTACTTCGCTCACAATCGTCTCCCACGGCGGCTGCGACCCGATTCATCCACAGATTCCAGAATTCCACCCCCGACGACCCCGTTTCGGGGAAGAATCAGTTGTGCTCGTACTGTTTCCGAGACAGGATAGGGGCGTGAGCAGCTTGAACGATCCGCAGATCTGGACCATCATCGGCGTCTTCGCCGCGGCGCTCTTCGGCATGCTCACCTTCATGAGCCAGTCGTTCATACGCTCCCTCTCCGCTCACACGGCGCAGCTCGGCATGAAGATCGAGAACGTGGAGATCAAGCTGCAGGCCCGCATGGGCACGTTCGAGACTCGCCTCGAGGCCAAGGTCGACCGTCTCGAGAGCAGGATGGACGGCATCGAGACCCGAATGGACGGGCTCGAAACCCGGATGAACGGCCTTGAAACCCGCATCGACGGGCTCGACCGCGATGTGCAGGCCATCACCAAGAAGATCTTCGAGGAGTGGGGAGCTCAGCCCGCGAGGTACTCGTCGACGGAGCCCGCCGTCGCGAAGCCGTCGGCGAGGGCGGCGACGAACGCGGCGTGCACGGCCGCGCCGGGCACCGAGACGCCGCCGAACTCGAGGTCCGGGGCGGCGCAGGCGTCGTGCAGCAGCCGCACGGAGAACCCCCGCTCGGCCGCGGCCCGCACCGTCGAGTCGACGCACATGCTCGTCATCATCCCGACCACCACGAGCTCGTCCGGGGCGATCTCGGCGAGCCGCCGCTCGAGGTCCGTCCCGAGAAAGGCGTTGGGCTGCTCCTTCCGCAGCACGGGCTCGCCCCCGACCGGCGCCACCGCCTCGTGGATCTCGATGCCGCGGGTGCCCGGTCGCATGAACGGGGCGTCGGGTGCATCCCAGACGTGCTGCACGTGGATCACCGGATCGCCGACGGCCCGGAAGGCCGCGAGCACGCGCGAAGCGGCCCCCGCCGCCTCGTCCGCCCCGGCCAACGGGTAGGCGCCACCGGGGAAGTAGTCGTTCTGGATGTCGATGATCAGCAGTGCGCGGTTCACGGGATCTCCTCGGACTGGATGGGCGGCTGCGATGCCGCCCCCCAGCTTACGCGCGGCCCGGCGCGCGGTCGCTCCCGGCGCCGACTCCCTACCTTTTCGCCGACTCCCTACCGGAATGGCGTCAGCAGGATGGGGAGTCGGCGACAAGATGGGGAGTCGCAGTTCAAAGCCGGCCGGCCGGAGCCGGAGCCGGAGCCGGAGCCGGAGCCCTGGGAGGCAGCGCGCTACAGCCCGAGCCTCCGGTAGCGGTCGCGGCGCAGCACGCGCCGGCGGTCGGGCTGCATGAGCTGCAGCGCGGCGAGCTCCTGAGCCACGGCGTCGCCCATGCGCAGGCAGAACTCGGTGGCCTCCTCCGCGGCATCGGGCCGCTCGACGACGATGCGGTCGACGATGCCGTTCGCCCGCAGCCTGGCCGAGGCGACGCCCTGCTGCTCGGCGAGCTCGGGCGCGTGCGAGGTGTCGCGGTGCACGATCGCGGAGGCGCCCTCCGGCGGCAGCGGCGAGAGCCAGGCGTGCTCGGCGGCGAGGGTGCGGTCGGCCGGCAGGATCGCCAGCGCGCCGCCGCCCGTGCCCTCGCCGAGCAGCACCGAGAGCGTGGGCCCCTGGTGCGTGGCGAGATCGGCGAGGCAGTGCGCGATCTCGGAGGCGAGGCCGCCCTCCTCCGCACCCTTCGAGAGCGCGGCCCCCGGTGTGTCGATCACGGTCACGAGCGGCAGTCGCAGCTGCTCGGAGAGGTGCATGGCGCGACGCGC
>JASGDX010000335.1:0-11545 GCA_047606985.1 Leucobacter sp.
ATGGAAGCGACCATAGGCGTCCCCGATTTCCTGCAGTGGGTTACTGCGGCGGGTACTGCGGCACCCGCCGAGCGCACGGGTGCGGGATCGGCACAGCGCCGATCCCGCACTCACGTCTCCGATGCCCGGGTCGGACGGCCCGGCGACCTCACACCGCCGCGATCAGCTCCCTGACCTTCGCGAGCTGGAACCGCGAGATCTCGTCCGCGCGCTCGTCCTCGGCGAAGACGTTCGACACGATGAGCGCATCCTCCCGGTCGAGGAAGCCCGTCTGCTGCAGCGTGCCGAACAGCTCCGCCCAGTCGACGTCGCCGTCGCCGATCGCCAGGTGCTGGTGCACTCGCACGGCGTTGCCGGGCGGGTTGGTGATGTAGCGCAGTCCGTTGGACCGGGTGTGATCGAAGGTGTCGGCAACGTAGACGGCGCCGAGCCGGTCGCCGATCTCGGGGATCAGGGTCGTCGCACGGTCGCCGTAGTGGAAGGTGTGCGATCCGACGTAGACGAAGCCGACGCGATCGGTGTTGAGGCCGCGGATGATGCGCCAGCCCTCGAGGCCGTCCTCGACGAAGTCGTCGGGATGCGGGTCGATGTTCATGGTGACCCCCTCGCGCTCGAGCACCGGGATCAGCGCCTCCATCGCGTCGTAGAAGCAGTTCTCCGATTCCTCCTCGCGCTCGGGGCGGCCCGAGAACTCCGTGTTGAGGATGGGCGCCTCGAGTTCGGCGGCGATCTCGATGTAGCGCGTCGTGTTGCGCACGGCCCACTGCACCTGCTGCGGGTCGGGACCGCCGAGGCGCTGCACCGGCAGCACCGACGTGATGGCGACCCCGGCGTCCCTCGCCCGCTTCTTCAGCTTCGCGATCGTGTCGCTGTCGGCCTTCGGGTGGTGGAAGTGCCGGCCGAAGTCGGGGTTCGGGGTCAGCTGCAGGTACTCGTAGCCGAGACGGGCCGCGGTGTCGGGGAAGTCGAGCAGGTGGGTGGTGCCGTTGTAGGGAGTGGGGTCGAGTGCGATGCGCACCATCGGGAGCTCCTTTGCTGGGTGGTCTGGTGTGGGTCGTCGGTTGAGTGGCGAGACACCGTCGCCGGTTGAGCGGAGATCGCGGGCCGCAATCGAAACCCGACGGTTCTTGATTTCGACTTCGCGCTGCGCGCTCCGCTCGATCGGAGAAGGTCAGGCGTAGAAGACGGGCCGCCCGGGCGCCTCGACGGGCACGATGCCGCCCTCGTGCATGGCCTTGACGCCGGCCTCGCACGAGAGGGCCACGAGGTAGCCGTCCCAGGCGTTGGGGCCGTCGATGAGACGCCCGCCGCGCACCGCGTCGACCCAGCGCTGGATCTGCGCGTCGTAGGCGGCCGCGAAGCGGGTCACGAAGCTCTCGTGGTCCTTCACGCGGAAGTAGCCGCTGTCCCAGCGCTGCAGGCCGGAGGGCTGGCCGATGCGGGCGACGCCCTGCTCGAAGACGGCCTCGGTGGCGACCTGGTAGCCGAACTGCGCGCTGACGTTCATCTCGACGTCGACGAGCACGCCGTTCTCGAGCTCCATGATCACGAGGATCGGCTCGCTCAAGCGCTCGGGGGCGAGCGAGTTGCGGCGCGGGCGCTTCACCTCGACGCTCTTCACGGGCGAGCCCGCGAGCCACGGCACCACGTCGAACTCGTGCACCACCGAGTCCGTGATGAGCATGTCGTTCGTGTAGCTGTCGGGCACCGACGGGTTGCGGTGCACGGCGCGCACCATGAGCAGCTCGCCGCTGTCGCCGGACACGACGAGATCCCGCAGCGCCTGGTACTCGACGTCGAAGCGGCGCATGAAGCCGACCTGGATGTGCGGCCGGTCGAGTCGCTGCTCGAGCTCGAGGATCTCCATCGAGCTCGCGGAGTCCTGCGTGAGCGGCTTCTCGCACAGGATCGGGAGGCCCGCCTCGAGCGCCGGCTTCAGCACCGGCGCGTGGAACTGGCCGGGCGTCGCGATGAGCACGGCGTCCATGGCGCCCGCGGCGATGGCGTCCTCGATGCTGGTGAGGGCGGCGGATCCCGGGGCGTTCTCGGCCGCGGCGGCGGCACGGCCCGCGTCGGGCTCGACGATCGCCGAGACGCGGGCGCCCGCGATGCGATGGGTGATGCGCTTGACGTGGTCGGCGCCCATCATGCCTGCGCCGACGACGGCGACGCGGAGAGCTTCGGTCATTGGAGTGTCCTTCGGTTTCGTCATTCTGGGTGAGCTTGCGAATCGCAGAATCTACTGGTCGGGATCAGGATCCTGCGATCCGCTTCGCGGCCGCAGGATGACGGGTGGGACTGCTCGCGCAGAGTCTCAGGTGTTGATTCTGCGACTCGCTGGCGCCGTGGGCACCACCGCGAGATGTGGAACGCGTTTTCCTCTAACATTTCGCGTACGCAGAAGACGAATACGGGGGTCAGGAGACTCTGGCCAGGTGAGTGCACCCGAGGATGTGCTCGCGGGTGCGCTTGGCGATGGGGAACGGACGGTCGACGTCGCAGCCGTACATGTCCTGCTCGACGATCGCGAAGATGTCGGGATCGATCTTCGCGACGGCCTCGATGACGGGTGCGAGGTCGGGGATCCCGTTCGGCGGCTCGATCATGATGCCGTCGGCGACGGCGTCGACGAACGACTGGTCGTTCTTCAGCACGTCGAAGAGCAGCGCGGGATCGACCTGCTTGAGGTGCAGGTAGCCGATGCGCTCGGGGCGATCCTCGATGAGCTTGACGTTGTCGCCGCCGTAGTAGGCGAAATGCCCGGTGTCGAGGCAGAGGTTCGTGTAGCGCGGATCCGTCTCGTCGAGGAGGCGCAGCACCTCCCGGGTGGTGCCGATGTGGCTGTCGGCGTGTGAGTGGAACTGCTGGTGCATGCCGAACTCCTCGAGCAGCGCCTTGCCGAGGCGGTCGTGGCCGGCGGCGAGCTTGCGCCACTGCTCGTCGGTGAGCGTGCGCGGTTCGAGGTTCTCGCCCGTCACGTCGCTGCGCCAGAGGTCCGGGATCACGACGAGGTGCTCGGCTCCGAGCTTCGAGGCGAGCCCGGCGACGGCGAGCGCCTGGTCCCAGGCGCGCTGCCACTGCTCCTCGCCCTTGTGGAAGCCGGTGAACACCGTGCCGGCCGAGAGCTTGAGCCCGCGCCTGCCGAGCTCGTCCTCCAGCTGGTGCGGGTCGGTGGGCAGGTAACCGTAGGGGCCGAGCTCGATCCACTCGTAGCCGGCCTCGACCACCTCATCGAGGAAGCGCTCCCAGGGCACCTGCACGGGATCCTCGGCGTGCCACACCCCCCATGAGTCGGGGGCGGTGCCGATGCGCAGACCGGGGTTGTCGGTTGCTTCGTTGCTCATCTGCTCACGCACTTTCTCGCGATGACTCCTTACCGCAACATCCTAGCGCCGATTCCCTACTTTGACAGGACAATAGGCCAATTGCCGGAGGTTGAGCGGTGATGAGACGGGGCTCCGCCTGCAATAGATATGGGATCTGCCGTACATATGGCCGATCCCATACCAAATCGCATATCTATCGCAGATCCCATACCTACCGCAGAGCGGTCCCGGCTCAGCCCAGCAGCGGCTTCTGCGCCGCGACCTGCTGCTCGTACTCGGCACGGGCGCGCTGCGTCGACTCGAGGGTCGACACCTGCGGCACCGGCACGTCCCACCAGCCCGCACCGTCGGGCGCGTAGATCAGCGGGTCGCTGTTGATGTGGATGAAGGTGGCCCGGTCGGAGGCCTTCGCGGTCGCGATGGCCGCCTTGAGGTCGTCGATGGCGGAGGAGCCCGGCTCGACCTCGATGACGTCCATGCCGTAGCTGCGGGCGTTCATGGCGAGGTCGACGGGCAGCACGCGGTCGCCCTGGAAGTTCTTCGCCTCGGCGTCGTACTCGCGGTACCAGGTGCCGAAGCGCTCGGACCCGACGGTCTCGGAGAGATGGCCGATCGAGGCGTAGCCGTGGTTCTGGATGAGGATCACGATGACCTTGATGCCCTCGGCGACCGCCGTGACGAGCTCGCTGTTGAGCATCAGGTACGAGCCGTCGCCCACCATCACGATCACGTCGCGGTCGTCGCCGGCGGCGAGCAGGCCGCGCTTGGCACCGAGGCCTCCCGCGATCTCGTATCCCATGCACGAGTACGCGTACTCGACGTGGTAGCCGAGCGGGTCGCGCACGCGCCACAGCTTGTGGAGGTCGCCGGGCAGAGATCCCGCGGCCTGCACGATGACGTCCTCGGGCGCCGAGGCCTGCTGCATGGCGCCGATGATCTCGGGCTGGCCGGGCAGCGCGAGGCCGGAGGGCTCGAAGGCCTCGTCGACGGTCGCGTCCCATTCCGCCTTCTCGCGCGCGATGCGCTCGGCGTACTCGGGATCGATGCGCAGCTCCCCGGCCGCCGCGCTTCCGTAGGCGTCGAGCAGCTCTAGCAGCGTCTCGCGGGCGTCGGCGATCACGGGGATCTGCGTGCCGTGCTTGTAGGCGTCGAACGACGCCACGTTGATGTTCACGAACTTCGCGCCGGGGTGCTGGAACGCCGTGCGCGAGGCCGTGGTGAAGTCGCTGTAGCGGGTGCCGATGCCGATGATGAGATCGGCCTCTGCCGCGAGGCGGTTGGCGGCGAGCGTACCGGTCGCGCCGACGCCGCCGAGATACTGCGGGTGATCCCAATCGAGCACTCCGCCGCCCGCCTGCGAGGAGCCGACCGGGATGCCGGTGGCCTCGGCGAACTCGCGCAGCTGCTGCTCGGCATCGGAGTAGAGCACGCCGCCGCCCGCGACGATGAAGGGGCGCTTCGCCGCGCGGATCGCCTCGAGGGCGAGGGCCAGGGCGTCGCGCTCGGGGCGGGGCCTGCGGATGCGCCACTCGCGGGGCTGCAGGAACTCGGCAGGCACATCCATAGCCTCGGCCTGCACGTCTTCGGGGAGCGCGATGGTGACGGCGCCGGTCTCGGCTGGATCGGTGAGCACGCGCATCGCGTTCAGCGCGATCGAGAACAGCTGCTCGGGGCGCTGCACCCGGTCGAAGAACTTGGAGACGGGACGGAACGCGTCGTTGACGGTGAGCCCGATGTCGTGGGGCTGCTCGAGCTGCTGCAGCACGGGATCCGCGACGCGGGTCGCGAAGGTGTCGCTCGGCAGCAGCAGGGCGGGCAGGCGGTTCGTCGTGGCGAGCGCGGCGCCGGTCAGCAGGTTCGTGGCGCCCGGGCCGACGGAGGCCGCCGCCGCGTAGGTTCCGCGGCGGCGGTGCATGCGGGCGTAGCCGACCGCCTGGTGCACCATCGCCTGCTCGTTGCGGGCCTGGTGGTAGGGCATGAGATCGGGCCGCTCGACGTTGAGCTGCTTGAGCGCTTGGCCGACGCCGGCGACGTTGCCGTGGCCGAAGATGCCGAAGGCGCCGGGCACGGTGCGCTCCCGGATCTCGCTGCCGTCTGCGGCCCGGTCGACGGTCCACTGGTTCGCTAGGAACTCGATCAGCGCCTGGCTGACCGTCATGCGGCGGGTGGTCATCGTGGTCTCCTCACGGGTTCGGTGGAAGGAAAATCGGATCCGCTGGTTGAGCGAGGAGCCCGCGACGAGTCGAAACCGAGAACTCTCGTGGTTTCGATACCTCGACTCGTCGCCGCGCTCCTCGCTCAGCGCGGCGCTCGCCGCGCTCGCTCAACCGGCGGAAGGGTGGGCGGATGTGAAATTCAGGGGTCGCGCGGATAGGTGAGATGAATCCGTCGGTCGAGCTCGTCGAGACCAGGATTCGCCGGGCATCTCGACGAGCTCGATGATCGCTCTGCTCACTTATCCGCGCAATCTCTTACTCGGCGGTGAAGGGGAGCCTGGGATCGAGCTGCTGCCCCTCCCAGGTGTCGCGCACCCAGCCGTGGGCCGGGTCGTCGCTGATGAGCCAGCTGCGGTCGGGGTCGGGCCCGGCCATCACGTTGAGGTAGTACATGTCGTAGCCCGGAGCGGCGACGGCGGGGCCGTGGTAGCCGTAGGGCACGAGGGCCACATCGCCGGTCTTCACCTGCGAGTCGATCTCGAGCTGTCCGGCGGGCGAGGAGTAGGAGCTGAACATGCCGAAGGCGTGATCCGGATCGACGCCCTCCGGGGCGTCCTTCACGGGCGCCACCTCGAAGTAGTAGATCTCCTCGAGCTGCGACTCGTGGCCGGGAATGCGCTCGTCATGCTTGTGGGGCGGGTACGACGACCAGTTCCCGGCCGGGGTGATCACCTCGACCACGATGAAGCGCGCGGCGTCGAGCACCTCCTTGCGGCCGAAGTTGTGCACCTGCCGGCTCGAGGCGCCGGCGCCGCGCAGCTCGACCGGGATCTCCTCGACCGAGAGGTAGCGGGTGGGCCGCACGAGAGCTGCGTTGTCCAAGGGCACGGGAGAGGTCGCGACGATGAAACGGCTCTCGCCCTCGGAGAGCGCGGTGACCGTACCGGTCGCCGCGGCCGAGAGGTAGAGCATGTCGGTGCGGCCGTCGAAGACGGACGCGCGACCGGCGAGTTCGGTGACGCGCTCTTCGCCGTTCTCGGCGTGCACCACCGAGAACGAGCCGGAGAGCGGGACGACCAGGCGCTCGACGCCGGTGCCGTCGAGGTCGAGCGACGCGCCCTGCTCGAGTCTGCCCACTCGAATACCGGTGTGCTCCCACCCCGGTGTGCGCTCGTCGACCACGGTCTCCCAGCCGTCCTCGGCGAGTTCGCCGCGGCGGTGGAACCAGCGCTCGGTCTGCTGCGTCATATCGTCCCTCTCTCTGGTATCGGATCCCGCCGGCCGGGCGGAGCCTGTCCCGCCGATCGGACGGAGCGCCGGCCGTCCAGCCGGTTGAGCGAGCGCAGCGAGTCGAAACCCCGGATTTCGCCTCATCGCGGCGCTCCGCTCAACCGGCGGGAGTGCTGCTAGTCGTTCTGCGGGAAGCCGAGGTTGATGCCGCCGTGGGTGGCGGGATCGAGCCAGCGGCTGGTGATCGCCTTCTCGCGGGTGAAGAACTCGAAGCCCTGCACGCCGTACGCCTTCGAGTCGCCGAAGAGCGAGGCCTTCCAGCCGCCGAAGGAGTGGTAGGCCACCGGCACCGGGATCGGCACGTTGATGCCGATCATGCCGACCTGGATCTCGTGCTGGAAGCGGCGGGCCGCCCCGCCGTCGTTGGTGAAGATGGCGGTGCCGTTGCCGAACGCGCCCGAGTTGATGAGCTGCACGCCCTCCTCGAAGGTCTGCACGCGCACGATCTCGAGCACCGGGCCGAAGATCTCCTCGGTGTAGGCCCGCGAGCTGGTGGGGATGTTGTCGATGAGCGTCGGGCCGACGAAGAAGCCGTTCTCGTGCCCGTCGACCGCGAAGTCGCGGCCGTCGACCACGATGGTGGCGCCGTCGGCCTCGGCGATGTCGATGTAGCCCTTGACCTTGTCGCGGTGCACGTCGGTGATGAGCGGGCCCATGTCGGGTTCGGGGGTCGACGCGCCGTTGCCGATGCTGAGCCTCGCGATGCGCTCCTTGATCTTCTCGATCAGCTCGTCGGCGACGGGCTCGACGGCCAGCACGACCGAGATCGCCATGCAGCGCTCGCCGGCGGCGCCGTAGCCGGCGTTGATGGCCTGGTCGGCGACGAGGTCGAGGTCGGCGTCGGGCAGCACCAGCATGTGGTTCTTCGCGCCGCCGAGGGCCTGCACGCGCTTGCCGTGCTTCGAGGCGGTCTCGTAGATGTACTGCGCGATGGGGGTCGAGCCCACGAAGGAGATCGAGGCCACGTCGGGCGAGGTGAGCAGGCCGTCGACGGCCAGCTTATCGCCGTTGAGCACGGTGAAGACGCCGTCTGGCAGGCCGGCCTCCTTCCACAGCTCGGCGGTCCACAGCGACGCCGAGGGATCCTTCTCGCTCGGCTTCACGATGACCGCGTTGCCCGCGGCGATGGCGATGGGGAAGAACCACATCGGCACCATGGCCGGGAAGTTGAAGGGCGAGATGATGCCGGCCACGCCGATGGGCTGCTTGATCGAGTAGACGTCGATGCCGGTCGAGGCGTTCTCGGAGAACGCGCCCTTGATGAGGTGCGGGAAGCCGGTGGCCAGCTCGACGACCTCCTGGCCGCGCAGGATCTCGCCCATCGCGTCCGAGAGCACCTTGCCGTGCTCGGCCGTGATGATCGCGGCGAGCTCGGGCTTGCGCTCGTTGAGCAGCTCGCGGAACTTGAAGATGACGGTCTGGCGCTTGGCCATGGAGAACTCGCTCCACTGCTCGAAGCCGCGCCGCGCCGAGGCGATGGCCTCGGCGATCTCGGCCTCGTCGGCCAGTGCGACGTGCGCCTGCACCTCGCCGGTGGCCGGGTTGTAGACCGGGGCGGTGCGGCCGCTGGCCGATTCGCGGCGGGCGCCGTCGATCCAGTGCGGGATGACGGGGAGATCGTTGCTCATGGGGTTCCCTTCGAAGTGGAGGTAGAGGTGGACGGTGCGGTTCCCATTCTGGGTGGAACCACTGACATTTGCATCGGTGAAACGGGTTCGGGGGCCGTGCGAGTGCGTTCGGAACCCAGATCCGCGCTACATCAGGTCGCGGTGCACCAGGCGGGCGGCCGTGTCGACGGCCGCGGCGACGTCGTCGTCGTGCGGGTAGAGCAGCGTGCGGCCGACGGTGAGGCCGCGTACGCCGGGCAGCGCGAGGGCCTGCTCCCACGAGGCGAAGGTCTCGTCGGGATCGCCGCCGTTGTCGCCGCCGAGCAGCAGCGTGGGCATGGTGGTCGCCGCCATCACGCGCTCCATCTCGGGCACGACGGGCAGCTTCATCCAGGTATAGGCGCTCGAGTTGCCGAGGCCCGAGGCGATGGCGGTCGAGAGGATCACGGCGTCGGTCGAGAGGTCGTTGACCACCCTGCCGTCGACGCGGTTGCTCATGAACGGCTCGAGCATGATGGGCAGCTCGGCCGCGGCCGCGGCGTCGACGGCGCGCGCGGTGGCCTCGAGCGTCGAGGCGGTGCCCGCGTCGTTCAGGTCGACGCGGATGAGGGTCTTGGCGAAGTCGATCCCCTGCCGCTTCATGGCGGGCACGTCGTAGGCGGTGTAACGGTCGTCCATCTCGAACGACGCGCCGCGCAGGCCGCCGCGGTTCATGGAGCCGACGACGATCTTGTCGTGGAGCAGGCCGAGCGCGGCGAGGTCGTCGATGATGTCGGGGGTGCCGAGCACGCCGTCGACGCCGGGGCGCGAGACGGCGAACGCCATGCGCTCGAGCAGCTCGTAGCGGTCGGCCATGGCCGTGGGGTTCGAGCCGACGGCGACGGCGCCCCGGGCGGGATGGTCGGCGGCGACGATGAAGAGCCGGCCGTCCCCGCGGATCACCTCGCGGCGGGTGCGCTCGGCGAGCGCCCGCCCGACGACTGCGGGATCGGCGGCGCGGAGATCCCGCAGCCGCTCGAAATCGGCGCTGCTCAGTACCCGATCGGCCATGTTCAGGCTCCCTTCGCGAGAACGGCTTCGACCTCTGCCGCGTCGGGCATGGCCGTGGAGCACTCGAGTCGAGTGGCCACGATCGCCCCGGCGACATTGGCGAAGCGGAGGATGCGCTCGATACCCCACCCCTCGAGCAGGCCGTGGCAGAGGGCGCCGCCGAAGGCGTCTCCCGAGCCGAGGCCGTTGATCACGTCGACGAAGTGCGGCGGCACCTCGACGCGCTCGTCGCGGGTCTTCGCGAGCACGCCCTTGGGCCCCTGTTTCACGATCGCGAGCTCGATGCCGCGCTCGAGGAGGGCGTCGGCGGCGCGGTCGGGCTCGGTCTCGCCGACCGCCACCTCGCACTCCTCCAGGTTGCCCACGGCGACCGTCGCGCCTGCGAGGGCGTGCGCGGCCTGCGCGGTGGCCTCGGCCGGGTCGGCCCAGAACATGGAGCGGTAGTCGAGGTCGAGGATGGTGTGGGCGCGGCGCGCGCGGGCCTCGAGGGCGGTGCGGTGCGCGGCACGGCTCGGCTCCTCGCTCAGGCCGGTGAGGGTGAACCAGAAGATGCGTGCGTCGCGCACGGCGTCGAGGTTGAGATCGGAGCTCTCGATCTGCAGGTCGGGCGCCTTCGGCTCGCGGTAGAAGTACAGCGGGAAGTCGTCGGGCGGGAAGATCTCGCAGAAGGTGACGGGGGTCGGGTACCGGGGATCCACCCTCACCTCGCGGGGGTCGACGCCGAGCCGGGCGAGCTCGCGCAAGAGGTAGCGGCCGAACGGGTCGTCGCCGACGCGCGAGACGAGCGCGGCGGAGTGCCCGTACTTGGCGGCGGCCACTGAGGCGTTGGCGGCGCTGCCCCCGAGGTACTTGCCGAAGCTCTCGACGTCTTCGAGCGGCCCCTGCTGCAGCGGGTAGATGTCGACGCCCAGACGCCCCATCACCAGCACGTCGTCGGGATGCCGTCGCTCCGTCATTCGCTTCCGCCTTTCGAGGTGATGAGCGAAGCGGAGTGCGTCGCCGCATTTGTCCTAACAATAGCATGAGGCGGATGCGATGACAGGAACGATCCCGAATGGAGGTAATGTTGTCCTCACAATAAGCGTCGCCTGTCGCGTCGCTCGATGCTCCGAGGAGCGACCGCAGCAGTGCAGCCGCGGCGGCGGTCACGACCGCGGTCAGTACCGGGCACGGCGAGGGACCCCCGGAACGAGGGAAGGGGTATGCATGAGCACCGCGCCCGTCTGGCCAGATGAGCTGTTCACCGACCTCGACCGCGGCGGTCCGGTCCCCCTCTACTTCCAGATCTCCAGCCGGCTCGAGCGCGCGATCCGCGAGGGCGTGATCCCCGCCGGCGCGCGCCTCGAGAACGAGATCGCCATCGGCGAGCGGCTGGGGCTGTCGCGGCCCACCGTGCGGCGGGCGATCCAGGAGCTCGTCAGCAAGGGACTGCTGGTGCGAAGGCGCGGGATCGGCACGCAGGTGGTGCAGACGCGCGTGAGCCGGCCCGTCGAGCTCACCAGCCTCCACGAGGACCTGACGCGCGTCGGGCACCGGCCGACCACCCGGGTGCTCTCCGTCGAGCGCATCCCCGCCGACGACGAGACGGCGCAGCGCCTCCAGGTCTCGCCGGGCGACGAGGTCACCCGCCTCCGCCGCCTGCGCAGCGCTGACGGCACGCCCATGGCGATCCTCGAGAACATGCTGCCGCCCGAGTTCGCCGATCTGACCGTCGAGCAGCTCGAACGGCAGGGCCTCTACGAGATCCTGCGCGCCCGCGGGATCACGATCAAGATCGCCAACCAGGTGATCGGGGCGCGGCGCACCCACGGCGACGAGCACGAGCTGCTCGAGATCGCGAAGGGCAGCCCGCTGCTCACGATGGATCGCGTGGCCTTCGACCACGGCGGCCGCGTGATCGAGTCGGGCCACCACTGCTACCGCCCCGATCTCTATTCCTTCGAGACGACGCTCGTCTCGCGCTGAGCCGTGGACGAGACGGCGGGCGGCGCAGGCGGACCCTATGCGGTGGGCATCTCGGCCGGCCGGCCGGATGCGGTCCGACGCGTCGCGGTGCTCGTGAACCCGACCGCGGGGCGGGGCCTCGCCGCAGCCGCCGGTCGCACTGCCGCGGCCC
>JASGDX010000336.1:0-3043 GCA_047606985.1 Leucobacter sp.
GCGCGGTGGCGGCGTGGCGGCTGGGCCGCGACGAGGCCGGCGCGATGGAGCGGCGCCTCACCCGCCTCGAGCAGCGGCTCGACGATCGCCGGCGCGACCTCCTGCTCGTGGCTGAGACGGCCGTGCTCGCCGGCTCACTCGCACCCGAAACCGACACCCCGGAAGGAACACGATGAACGCCCAGGCCTCGATGCCGACCGAGACCGTGGCCGCGGTCATCGTCACCTTCAACCGCGTCGACAAACTGCCGAACACGATCGCGTCGGTCATGGCGCAGGATCACCCCTGCGAGAAGATCGTGATCGTCGACAACGCCTCGAGCGACGGCACCCGCGAGTACCTCGACTCGCTCGACGACCCGCGCCTCGTGATCCGCCACCTGCGGGAGAATCGCGGCGGCGCTGGCGGTTTCGAGTACGGCATGGCCCTCGGCTGCGAGCTCGGCGTCGATCACGTCTGGATCATGGACGACGACTGCTACCCCGCCCCCGACGCCCTGCGGCGACTGGTGGAGGAGCGCCGCGAGGTCGCCGAGGCGCTCGACGAGCCGGTGCCGTTCGCCTGCTCGCTGGTGAAGGCGATCGACGGCGCTCTGTGCGAGATGAACAACCCCATCACCACCTGGGACTGGCCGCGGGCGTTCCTCGCCGGGCGCAACGCGATGCGCATCGTGGAGTGCACCTTCGTGTCGGTGCTCGTGCCGTGCGCCGTCATCGCCGAGGCCGGCCTCCCGCTCGCCGAGTACTTCATCTGGTACGACGACAAGGAGTACACGAAGCGCCTCACCGCGCAGTACGCTCCCGGCATCATCGTGATGGACAGCATCGTCGTGCACGACATGGGCGTCAACGCCGGTGTGAACTACCGCCAGGTCGAGAAGAGCACGCTGTGGAAGTTCGCGAGCGGCGCGCGCAACCAGGCCTCGTACCGCTGGAACTACGAGGGCAAGCACTCCTATCTCGACTACGAGCGGCGCGTGATCGAGCAGATGCGCGAGGCCGGCGTGCCGCGCGAGGTGCAGGCCGCCATGCGCGACGCGCTGCTCGGAGGCAAGACCTTCAACCCGCGGCCCAAGCGGCCAGCGGAGATGCGCGCCCAGCTGATGCTCGACGCCGGCCGGACCGCCACCGCGCCGCCGGCCGACGTGGTGCCGGCGCCCGCGGTGCCCTTCGGCGGCGTCGCCGAGGGACCCGCCTCCCGCCTGCGCGTCCCCGCGAGGGTGAAGCGCGTGTTCTCCGTACTGGCGTCCTTCCGCCGCAAGTCGGCGAGTCGGCAGCAGCTGCAGTGGCTGAGCCGGCGCACCCGCCTGCTCGAGCAGGAACTCGCGGAGCTGCAGGAGCAGCGCGACCGGGTGGATGCGCTGATCGACGAGGTCTCCAGCAGGATCCGCGAGTCCTGAGCCTGGGCCTGGCGCGGCCGCTGCGGGTCTACGCGCTGAGATAGGCGCGCAGCGCCTCGTCCGCGTCGCGGGGCGCGAAGCCGGAGGTCTTGATCTTGTCGAGCGCGAGCGCGCTGTGCAGGGGCCTCGGGGCGGCCTCCTTGCCGGCGAAGTACTCGGCGGTCGAGACCCCGGAGACGCGTTCGGGATCGTGGCCGGTGAGCTCGAACACCCGCTTGGCGATCTGCGCCCACGACCGGGCCGGCCCGTCGTTCGTGAGATTGTAGACGCCGAAGGCCGGCCGGGTGCGCAGCAGGTGCGCGATGCCGGCGGCGATGTCGGCGGTGAAGCTGAGCCGGCCCACCTGATCGTCGACGACGGAGGGGTCGATGCCGCGCTCGGCGAGGGACGCCATGGTGCGCACGAAGTTGCCGCCCTCCCCGATGACCCAGCTGGTGCGCACGATGTAGTGGCGCGGCAGGGTCGACACGACGGCGTCGCCGGCCGCCTTGGTCTGGCCGTAGACGCCGAGCGGCGCGGGAGGCTCATCCTCGGTGTGGATCTCGCGGGAGCCGTCGAACACGTAGTCGCTCGACACGTGCACGAGCACGATGCCGTGCGCGGCGGCGTGACGCACGACGCCCGCGACGCCGGTGACGTTGGCGGCCCAGCACTCGGCACGACCATCGGGGGTCTCGGCCCGGTCGACCGCGGTGTAGGCGGCGGCGTTGACGACCGAATCGTAGTCCTGCCAGCGCACCTCGTCGAGGGTCCGCTCGTCGGACAGGTCGATGCGGGAGCGGTCGGCGAAGTCGGCATCAGGGATGGCCTCGCGCAGCGCGCGGCCCAGCTGGCCGTTCGCCCCGATCACGAGGGTGCGCTTGGGCTTCATGGGTACGACGTCGGCGAGTCTCGGGTGGGCGAGATCCTTCCCGCTGCGCTCGGACTGCTCGAGCGGGATGGGCCACTCGATGGCCGCGGTGTCGTCTGCGAGGTTGAGGAAGGTGTACTCGCTCTGGGCCTCGGCGCTCCAGTGATCGTTGACCAGGTAGACGTACGCGGTGTCGTCCTCGAGGGTCTGGTAGGAGTTGCCGACGCCGCGGGGCACGAAGATCGCGGTGTCGGGACCCAGCTCGGCGGTGAACACGGCGCCGAAGGAGTCGCCCTCGCGCAGGTCGACCCATGCTCCGAAGATGCGGCCGGTCGCGATCGACACGTATTTGTCCCAGGGCTCGGCGTGGATGCCGCGGGTGGCGCCCCGCTGGTCGTTGAAGGAGATGTTGTTCTGCACCGGTCCGAAGTCAGGCAGGCCCAGAGCCACCATCTTCTCGCGCTGCCAGTTCTCCTTGAACCAGCCCCGGTTGTCGCCGTGCACGGGCAGGTCGAGCAGCAGCAGGCCGGGGATCGTGGTCTCGCGGATCGCGAGTGGCTTGGTCATGTGTTCGCTTTCGTCTGGGAGGATCCGTCGCTCGGGCTTGTCGGAACCGGGACTGGTCCTACTGCCCCTGCTGCCGGTACTTCGCCTCGGTGGCGGCCTTCTGCGGCCGCCACCATCGACTGGTACCGCGACAACGAGGCGTGGGGGGGGGCGGCCGAAGGCCCCCCCCCGGGCGACTTACCGCCGCAGGGGCCGGTGGGCCCCGACCCGGGGCGGCAAAACCCCGC
>JASGDX010000337.1:0-9132 GCA_047606985.1 Leucobacter sp.
CGGGTCACTTTTTCACAGTGTCCGAGCCTCGCACTGCGAAAAAGTGACCCGAACGAGCGGGGGGCGGGGGGCGGGAGCAGGCGGGGCGGGGGGCGGGAACCGGGGACCCGGCGGCCCAGTAGACTATGCGGGTGACTGAGCGTGTATTGATCAAGGATCTCGCCGCCCGCGAGGACGGCCCCGTACGTGTTTCCGGCTGGGTCGAGAAGGTGCGCGACCAGCGCTACGTGCAGTTCGTCGTGCTGCGCGACGAGAGCGGCGCGGTGCAGCTGGTGAACGGCGGCGTGCTGCGCGAGCCGGATCCCGAGAACCCGCGCTCCGACATCCTCGTGCCGCGCACCACCACCATCAGCGAACTCACCCAGGGCACCTTCATCACCGTGGAGGGCGAGCTGCAGCACAACGAGCGCGTGAAGCTCGGCGGCGTGGAGATCCAGATCGAGACGATCGAGGTCGTCGCGAGGGCGCTGCCCGACAACCCGATCGCGGCCGACAGCGGCATCGACGTGCGCCTCGACTGGCGCTTCCTCGACCTGCGCCGCCCCCAGCAGAACCTGATCTTCCGCATCCAGACGACGTTCCTGCACGCGCTGCGGGGCGTCTGGGTGGATCGCGGCTTCATCGAGATCCAGACGCCGAAGCTCATGGCCTCGGCCTCCGAGTCGCGCGCCGAGCTGTTCGAGGTCGAGTACTTCGAGGGCCAGGCGTTCCTCGCGCAGAGCCCGCAGTTCTTCAAGCAGATGGCGCAGGCGGCCGGCTTCGGCGGCATCTTCGAGGTGGGCCCCGCGTTCCGCGCCGATCCCTCCTTCACTTCCCGCCACGCGACCGAGTTCACCTCGGTCGACACCGAGCTCAGCTGGATCGACTCGCACGCCGACGTCATGGACCTGCACGAGGAGCTGCTCGTCGCCGGCATCGCGGCGGTCAAGGAGCAGCACGGCGAGGAGATCAAGAAGCTCTTCCAGGTGGACATCGAGGTGCCCGAGCGCCCCTTCCCGCGCATCCCGCTGGCCGAAGCCCGCGAGATCGTGAAGAAGGAGGGCTACGAGATCCCTCGCGCCGACGGCGACATGGATCCCGAGGGCGAGCGCCGCATCGCGGGCTACGTGAAGAAGAAGTTCAAGCACGACTTCGTGTTCATCACCGAGTACGACGCGTCGATCCGCCCGTTCTACCACATGCGCCACCCCGAGGATCCGAAGCTCACCAACAGCTACGACCTCATCTACAACGGCACCGAGATCTCGACCGGAGCGCAGCGCGAGCACCGCATCGAGGTGCTCGAGGCGCAGGCGGTCGAGAAGGGCATGGACCCGGCCGAGCTGTCGTTCTACCTCGATTTCTTCCGCTACGGGGTGCCCCCGCACGGCGGCTTCGGCATGGGCCTCGCGCGCGTGCTCATGCTGATGCTGAAGCAGTCGTCGATCCGCGAGGTGACGTACCTCTTCCGCGGGCCGAACCGCCTGCTGCCGTAGCCCGCGTTCGTTCGGGATCGCGACGGCGAGGCCCCCGGGATCCGCATCGGATCCCGGGGGCCTCGCCGTTCCGCCGTCGCCGCGGCGGTCAGACCTGCATGCCCTGCCGGATCCTCCTGCCGAAGACGTAGCCGAGCACGCCGATGAGCACGATCGCCGCAAGGGTGGTCAGCGTGAACACCGAGAAGGTGCCCTGCCCGACGCCCCAGTACTCCTCGAAGGGGTACTCGACGCCGAAGAGCGCCTCGAGCGTGCCCGGGAAGATCGCGACCCAGGTGCCGAGCGCCACCCACGCCACGCACAGCGCACCCATCAGCACCCACACGGACTGGCCCACCGGCACCCGGAAGGGGCGCGGCGTATCGGGGAACTTCCTGCGCATCCGGATCGCGGCCGGGATCGCGAAGAGGTAGCTCATGAGGAAGGTGGAGATGCAGATCGTGAGCACCACCTGGAAGAGCGAGGCCGCCTCGCCCTCGACGAAGAACATCGCGGCGAACATGAAGAGGGTGGAGACCACGCCCGACAGGGTGTTCACGCGCACCGGGGTGCCGAGGCCCGGGTGGATTCGGCCGAAGAAGCCCCCGAAGAACGCCCCGTCGGCCGCCGCCATCGCCTGCATGCGATCGCTGATGATCATCCAGGCGCCGCCCTGCGACATGAGCACGAAGACGAAGACCACCGCGCTGATCGAGAGCATCGCGCCCTGGCCGTCGCCGAAGACGGTGTAGACCTGGGAGATCGCGCCGAAGAGGCCGTCGATGCCGTCGATCTGCTCGACGGGGACGACGAGCAGGATCGCGAGGATCGGCAGGAGGTAGCTCACCGCGGCTATCCCGGCCGAGCGCGCGATCGAGATCGGCACGTCGCGGCCCGGATTCTTCATCTCGCCCGCGGCGCTGTTGCCCGACTCGAAGCCGAGGAACGAGAACAGCAGCAGCGGGGTGAGGCCGAGGAAGCCGGTGAGCGTCGGTGCGAAGTAGGAGGCGGTGAGGCCCTGGAAGCCGTTCTGGATCCCGTACACCGCGGTGACGACGATGAAGAAGGTCAGGAAGAGCACCTTGCAGAGGGCGCCGAGCGTCGGCAGCCACTTGCCGCGCTTGAGGCTGACGATCGCGCTCATCACGGTGATCCAGATGAAGATGAGCTTGAAGCCGTAGTCCCAGAAGGATCCGTGATCGATCGGCGCGACGTAGGCCGACCAGGTCTCGACCGCGATGAAGGAGCAGGTGCCGCCGACCCAGACCGGCTGCGTCACCCACGTGAGCATCGACGTGATCGCGGCGGCGAAGCGGCCGAACGCGGCGCGCACCCAGGTGTAGACGCCGCCCTCCTCGGTGAAGGCGCCGCCCGTCTCCGAGAAGATGAGGGCGTAGGGCAGCAGGAACAGCAGGGTGAGGACCAGGGTCCAGGTGAAGGTCTCGCCGCCGTAGCCGGCGACCTGGCCGAGCACCTCGATCGATACGACCGCGGAGACGACGAGGAACACGATGTCGAAGCGGCCCAGTGTCTTCTTCAGGTGCTTCGATTCCTCGAGCGCCATCTGCGTCGGCGCGGTGTCGAGAGCGGGTGAGCTCATTGCGGTGTCCTTTCCACGTTGAAGGGGGTAGTTCCGGCCCGGAGGCCTCCGGTCGAACGGCGGGCGGGGCGGGCGCGGCGGGCGGTCCGGGCGGGGATCGCGCCGGTCATCGCTCGTACACCGTCTCGCCGCCGAGCAGCGTGCGCGCGACGCGCACTCCGTCGAAAGCCGTCGGTTCGCCGATCGAGCCCGTGAGCATCACCAGGTCGGCGAGCTTGCCGGCCTCCAGGCTGCCCATGTGCGCGGCCGAGCCCGAGGCCTCGGCCGCGCCGAGCGTGTACGCGCGCAGCGCGACCTCGACGTCGAGGCGCTCCTCCGGCTGGGCAGGCGCCTTCGCCTCGGCGTTCAGGGCGTGCACGTCGGCGGCGGGCGCGGTGCGGGTGCATGCGGTGTGCAGGCCCCAGAGCGGGTCGGGGCTCGTCACGGGCCAGTCGCTGCCCATGGCGAGGTGCGCGCCCGCGCGGTGGAGCGATCCGAAGGGGAAGTGGAAGCGCGCCCGGTCGGCGCCGATCAGCGGGAACTTGCGCTCGAGGATCTCCTGATCGTTGCGCGCCCACAGCGGCTGCAGATTCGCGGTGACGCCGAGGGCCGCGAAGCGCTCGAAGTCGGCGGGGTCGACCACGTCGAGGTGCGCGATCTGGTGCCGCCGGCCAGGGCCGTTGCGATCGCGCGCGTGCTCGACGGCGTCGAGGCACTCGCGCACCGCGCGGTCGCCGACGCCGTGGAAGTGCAGGCTCAGCCCCTCGGCGTCGAGCGCCGCGGCGATCTCGCGCAGCTCGTCCGGCGCGATGACCGAGTCGCCGCGCGTCTCCGGCCGCACGCCGCAGTAGGGCTCGATGAGCGCCGCGGTGCAGTTCTCGCAGATGCCGTCCTGCATGATCTTCACGCTGCGCACCGGGAACCCGGCCTCGCCGGCAGCGCGCACGCGCTCGAGCATGGCCGGCAGGAAGCCGGCGCCCTCGGCCGGCGGCCACCACATCGATCCGGTCACCCTGGCCCGCAGCGAGCCGTCGGCGAGGGTCTCGAGGTAGCTCGGCAGGCAGTCGGGCAGCGTGAGGTACTGACCGAGGATCGCGTCGTGCCAGGCGGTGACGCCGAGCGAGAACAGGTGCTCCTGCGCGGCGAGCAGCGCCGCGCGCAGATCCTCGGGACGATGCGGCGGGATGAGCCGCGTCACCAGCTCGCCTGCCGCGTCGAGCAGCATGCCGGTCGGCTCGCCGTCGGCGCCGTGCACGATGCGGCCCGCTGCCGGATCCGGGGTCTCGCGCGTGATCCCGGCGCGCTCGAGGGCGGCCGTGTTCACCCAGACGCCGTGCGCGTCGTGGCTCGTGAGCACGGCCGGGCGGTCGGGCACCCACTCGTCGAGCAGCGCGCGGGTCGGCAGTCCGTCGTCGAACACGTCGCCGAACCAGCCGGCGCCCACGATCCACTCGCCGTCGTTCGCCGCGGCGTACTCGCGGACGAGCCGCTCGTAGCCCGGGATCGAGTGCTCGGAGTCGAGGTCGCAGCCGCGCAGGCCGAGGCCGCCGGCCTGCGCGTGCACGTGCGCGTCGTGGAAGCCGGGCAGCACCGCGGCGCCGGCGGCATCGATCCGCTCGGTGCCCGCGCCCGCGAGGGCGAGGATCTCGTCGTCCCCGCCCACCGCGACGATCCGGCCGCCGGCCACCGCGAGCGCGGTGCGCGCGCTCCTCCCCGGGAGCCACAGCTGGGCGCCCGTGATCACGAGATCGGCGATCATGCGGCGGTGCTCCGGCCGATCGCCGCGCGCTTCCAGAGGCCGTAGACGACCGCGGGCACGAAGAACCCGACGACCCAGGCCACGTCGACGAAGCCGAGCGGCGCGGCGAGCGGGCCGGTGTACATCGAGGTGACCATGAAGGGGATCTGCACGACCAGGCCGATGAGGTAGCACCACAGGCCGACCGCATCCCACCTGCCGTAGACGCCGCCGTCGCGGCGGAACATGTCGTCGACGTCGTAGTGCCCCTTGCGCAGCACGAAGTAGTCGATGAGGTTGATCGCCGACCAGGGGATGAGCACGTAGAGCAGCAGTGTGACGAAGTCGCCGAAGATGAGGAGGAAGTCGTCCTTGCCGAAGATCGCGCCGAGCAGGGCGACGAGCGCGTACAGCACGGTCATGGTGACGCGCTTGCTCGTGTTGATCCTGATCTTCGCCGAGATGGACTCGAACACGGTGAGCGAGGACATGACGCCCGAGTAGATGTTGGCCGAGTTGATGACCGCCGATGCGGCGCCGAAGCCGATGAGCACGAGCGGACCGAAACCGCCCAGCAGCCGGCTGAGCGCCGACATGGCGTCGCCGTCGACGGTGGTGAGGCCGACGAGCGCGCCGAGCAGCATCACGAGGATCGTGCCGACGACGAGGCCGAGGAAGGTGGCCCAGAAGGCCTGCCGCGAACCGCTGCCCTTGGGCATGTAGCGCGAGTAGTCGGAGACGTAGGGCGCGTAGGCGAGCTGCCAGGTCACTCCGACGGCGAGCATGCCGAAGAAGCCGGCCGTGTTGTAGCCGAGGCCGACGTCGCCCGAGATCTCGAAGGTCGCCGGGTTCATCAGCACGACCACGACCGAGATCACCACGAGCACGCCGATGAACACCGAGAAGATGCCCATCATCTTGCGCACGAGGTCATAGCCGAAGATCGCGACGACGAGCGCGACCGCCGCGCAGATGATGATGCCCGCGTCGACGGAGAGCCCGCCGAAGATCGCCGAGAGGCTCTGCGAGGCGACCACCAGGTTCGAGGCGAAGAATCCGAGGAACATGATCACGGCCACGAGCGCGAGCAGGCTGCCGCCGTAGTAGCCGAACTGGCCGCGGGCCTGCAGCATCTGCGGGATGCCGAGCTGGGGCCCCTGCGATGCGTGGAGGGCGGCGCCGATCCCGCCCACGATGTTGCCGATGATCACCGCGGTCATCGTCCAGCCGAGGGAGAGGCCGAAGATGGTGGGGCCGAGCGCGCCGGTGACGACCGTGAGCGGCAGCATGTTGATGCCGAGCCAGACGAAGAAGAGCCCGCGGGTGGTGCCCTGGCGCTCGTCCTCCGGGATGGGGCGGATGTGCCGCCGCTCGAAGGTGATGATCTTGGTGGTCGAGGTCGACAGGTTGGGATATTCCTCGCTCATGTCACTCCTTCGTGCCGCGGGTCGATGAGGCGGAGGCGGGATCCGTCGACAGCGCCCGGCTTCCGTTGCTTGAGTTCAAGCAAAAAAGATTGCGATCAAGATAGCGAACACAGATTTCCTATCCGGACGATCTATATTTCAGATTTGTAAACGACTTCGCATCTGAGCATCAGAATATTCGGGTGCGGCGATCCCGAGCCCTCATCGTCGAGGACCCGGGATCGCCGGCCGGCTCGGTACCGCCGGAAGGATCCCGCCACGGGGTGGAATCCGCCGCCGCGCGGATCCCGCCGCCACGCGGATCCCGCCGCACCGCACGGCTCCGTCACGCCAGCGCCGGCGACTCCCACAGGTTCAGCCTGCGGCCGATGCCGCGCTCGACGGCACGGTGGTAGACATCGGTCGCCCAGGCGACGTCCTCCACCGGCATGCCGCCGACCGAGTAGATGATGATCTCCTCGTCGTTCCTCCGCCCGGGGCGCTCCCCGGTCGCGATGTCGGCGATCTCCTCGACGCGCGAACCGGGGATCCGCCCCTCCTCCACCAGGTCGAGGAAGTGGATGCCCGGGATCCCGAGCAGATCGTACGCGCCGGCGCCGTACTCCTCGCGCCACGCCTCGTAGAGCCCGCTCGAGTCGACGACGAGGCGGGAGCGCTCGCTCAGGATCAGCTCGTCGTCGAAGCGCGCGGGCGCGGGGACGAGCACGAGCGCGCCCGGCTTCAGCGCCTCGGCCGGGAAGTACGCGTACGACTCGAGGCCGCCCGAACCGGTCGTCGCCGTGGAGATCACGATGTCGGCGCCGGCGAGCGCCTCCTCCACGGAGTCGACGGGCACCACGCTCACGCCGGGGAACCTCTCGGCGACGAACTCGGCGAACGAGGCCACTCCCGCCGCGCTGCGCCCCTTCACCTTGACCGTGCGGACGGAGGGCCGCAGCGCCAGCGTCGCCTCGACGGTGGTCTTCGCGATCACGCCGGGCCCGACGACCGCGACGGTCTCGGCGTCCTCCCGGGCGAGGTGCTTGACCCCCACGCCCGGCACCGCGCCCGTGCGGTAGGCGCTCAGCAGGTTCGCGCTCATGATGGCGAGGGGCGCACCCGTGTCGCTGTCGCTCAGCGCGAACATGAGGATCGAGCGCGGCAGGCCCTTCTTCCGGTTCTCGGCGTTCGAGCCGTACCACTTCACGCCCGTGGTGCGGAACCGGCCGCCGAGGTAGGCGGGCATCGCCATGACCCGCCGATCCGGGCCGTCCTTCGGCATCCCCTCGAACTCGGGCTCCGCAGGGAACGTGAGCATCGCGCCGTGGGAGTTGTGGTTCTCGCCGGCCATGACGTAGTCGCCGCGGCGCATCGCCACCAGCGCGTCCTCCATGGAGTCGACGCAGCGCACCATGTCGGTGACCCCCGCCGCGATCATGTCGGGCTCGTCGAGGTAGATGAAGTCGATCATGGGAGGCCTTTCTGGGAAGCCGTCGTCCGTCGGGCTGCCGGGGCTCAGCCCCACTGCATCCAGGTGGTCTTGTAGTCGGTGTAGTTCTCGAGGGCGTGCACCGAGAGGTCACGCCCGAAGCCCGACTGCTTGAAGCCGCCGAACGGCGTCGTGAAGCCGAGCGCGTCGACGGTGTTCACCGAGACGGTGCCGGCCACGAGGCGCTGCGAGACGCGGTGGGCGCGGGAGAGGCTCCCCGTCCACAGCGAGGCGGCGAGGCCGTAGAGCGTCTCATTGGCCCTGGCGATCGCCTCCTCCTCCGTGTCGAACGGTGTCACCACGGCGACGGGGCCGAAGATCTCGCGGGTGTGCACCTCGTGGTCGTCGGGAACGCCCGTGACGATGGTCGGCTCGATGAAGGCGCGGGAGCCGTTGATCTCGGGACGATTGCCGCCTGCGACGACGGTGCCGTCGCGGCGCGCGTTCTCGATGGTCGCCCACACGGTGTCGGCGTGGGCCTCGGAGACGAGGGATCCGGTGCCGCTGGCGGGATCGAGCGGGTCGCCCGGCGCGTAGGCCTTCGCGGCCTCGGCGTAGAGGCCGAGGAACTCCTCGTAGACCGGGCGCTCGACGAAGATGCGGGAGTTGGCCGAGCACACCTCGCCCTGGTTGTAGAAGCTGCCGAACGCCGCCTTCTCAGCGGCGAGCGCGAGGTCGTCGCAATCGGCGAAGATCAGGTTCGAGCTCTTGCCGCCCGCCTCGAGGGCGAGGCGCTTCATGTTCGACTGGCCCGCGTACTGCTGCAGCTGCTTCGCGACCTCGGTCGAGCCGGTGAAGGCGAGCATGTCGACGTCCTCGTGCGTGCCGAGGGCGCGGCCCACGGTCGATCCGCGGCCGGTCACCACGTTGAGCACGCCGGCCGGGATGCCGGCCTCGATCGCGAGCTCGGCGAGCAGCAGCGTCGAGTGCGAGGCCTCGACCGGCGGCTTCACCACGACGGTGTTACCCGCCGCGAGCGCGGGAGCGAGCTTCCAGGTGGCGATCTCGAGGGGGTAGTTCCAGGCGACGATCACCGCGACGACGCCCACCGGCTCGCGCGTGACGAGCGCGGTCGATCCGGGCGGGGTGACCGGGATCAGGTCCTCCTGCTTCTCGATCGCCTCGCCGTAGAAGCGGTAGAGGGCGGCGGATCCCGGGGCGTCGATGGCCGCCGACTCGCGCACGGGCTTGCCCATGTCGAGCGAGTCGTACAGCGCGAACTCGTCGGCGCGCTCCTCGATGCGGCGCGCGAACTCGAGCAGGCGCTCGCGGCGGAAGCCGGCGCCCGCGCGCGACCAGACGCCGGATTCGAAGGCCGCGCGCGCGGCGGCGACGGCCGCGTCGACATCGGCCTCGTCGCAGGCGTGGATCTGCGAGAGGGTCTCGCCGGTGGCGGGGTTGGTCTTCTCGATGGTCAGGCCCGCGCGCGCGTCCACGCGCGCCCCGGCGATGAAGGGGCGGCCGTC